>CAISVF010000402.1 GCA_903888765.1 uncultured Verrucomicrobia subdivision 3 bacterium
GGCGAGAGAGAGCAAGGTCCAGCACAGCCCGCTGTTTGTGACGGCGGAAATTCGCGAGGTGGAAGGCCGCGACCGCGAGGTAAACACCATTCTCTCGCTGGCCACAGCGATAGAGGCCGAGTGGCTGCGGGAGCTGTTTCCTGATGATCTCAAGCGGGCGGTTCAGGTGGAGTTCGACGCCCAGCAGAAACGGGTGTTAGCTGCCGAGCTGTTGTGTTTTCGGGATCTGGCGCTGGCGGCAAAACGGATTGATCCACCGCCGGCGGAAGCGGCGGCGCGCTTGCTAGCGAATGAAATTTCAGCCGGACGGCTGCTGTTGCCAAACTGGGATCATCACGTTGAGCAATGGCTGGCGCGGCTGCAATTGCTCTGCCAGCAGTGTGCGGATTTGCAGTTGCCCGCAATCACAGCTGAGGACCGGCAAGCGATCATTGAGCACTTGTGCCATGGCGCGGTTAGTTACAAAGACATCAAAGAGCGAGAGGTAAAGCCCATCGTCATGTCATGGCTTTCGCAGGCGCAGCGAGAGTTGCTAGATAAACATGCGCCCGAGCGGCTCACGTTGCCCAACGGTCGCACGCCGAAGGTGAATTATGAGCCGGGTAAGTCGCCGTTCATCTCGCTCCGCATCCAGGAACTTTACGATGTCAACCAGACCCCAAAGATAGCCTTGGGACGGGTGCCGGTGACAGTGCATATTCTCACCCCGGGCATGAAACCCATTCAGGTGACCCAGGATCTGGCGAGCTTCTGGCGCGACCATTATCCCAGGATAAAATCCGAGCTGGCGCGGCGCTATCCGAAGCATCTGTGGCGCTGATCACCCGGCCAGGAGCGGGGAGTTGAGTTTATTCCGCCGGGTAAACCAGGATGCGATCGTGGACGAGCACGATGAGGTCGTTCTTTTTATCGCCCGTTACATCGCCTACGACGGCTTCGCGGGGTTCGGGAAGCGCGTTGTCACGGCCCCGGAAAGTGTGTTGTTCAAACACTTGCCAGCGATCGCCAGGGATCAGTTTGCGCCGGGCATCGAATGTCACAAGGTCGAGATAATTGCGGGCGGATTCCATGAAGATGAGCTGTTTGCGGCCGCTGCCGGTAAGATCGCCGGCAATCACATCGTTCAGAAAGCCATCTTTGATGGGGGTGTCGTATTCGTCCAGCCTGGTTAGTTCCCAAACGTTGCCAGCCAGCGGCAGCCAGGCCACCGCATTCTGGCCGATAAATGCCACGCAAGTGGTGCCGAGCTTCAAAGGTTTAAGCGAATGGAATGTGGTCATTGGCAGATCCAGATTTTTCACCACCTGCCATACCCCGGCGCTATCCCGCTCACAAAGGGTTACCTGTTTGTGCTCGGCATCCAGCAGAAAAAGCGACGGCACCGCGTTGGTGCCATTGGCAACGGCGGTGGCCCCGATGATGCGCGAGTCGCTGGCAGAGCCGTTGATTTGATCTTTCACGCGAAACACCCAATGCGGTGCATTGGTGCTGCCGGGAACTTTGGCCTCAGGCTCCAATATGACGGCCCGCACAAAGTTTTTCTGCGGCAGCAGTAATTCCGGCTTGCCGTCGCCATCTACATCCGCCGCGGCCATCCATGGCTGTTCCAGTGCGCCGCCGGGCGGATCGACATCCTTCTCGTCAAAGGTGCCGTCGGTCTTTTGCAGCAACACCTTGATTTTTTCGTAGGGCATCAGCAGGACCAAGTCCGTAAGGCCATCCTGGTTGAGATCCTGCATGGCGAAGGTCGTCGGGTTGGCCTTGAACGCATCGCTCAATTTTTGCGTGGCCGTCTTGCCATCCGCCGTTCGGGTGACCAGCGAACGCACTCCATCCTTGTCCACGATGATAGCCAGCGTGGGTTTGGCACCGGCTTTAAGGGCTCCCACGGATAGCGCGATGGGTTTGCCATCCAGCGCCAGCGGCGTGGGAAACGGCAGCCGGCCATTTTGGTCAAACCGGGTCACGGCAACCGAATTTTCATCGCGACTTAGAAGAAAGATCTCTGGATGTCCATCGCCGTTCCAGTCGGCGACGGCAATTTGTGAAACCCCGGCCAGGCTGGGGAATTTCTTGGGCGCGGCGAGCGTGCCGTCAGCTTGCTGGAGGCTGACGGATATCTGCCCGCTTTCCGGTTCGGCCACCATCAAATCCGGACGGTCGTCGCCATTGACGTCAGCCCACAAAACACCGCGCTGGGCAGTTTCGGTTTTGGCCAGCGGCAAAATTTGCAGCTGCCCTTTTTTAAACGCGCCAGAAAGGGGTTCAGCGGGTTTACGAGTAAATTGGGAAACCTCGGCCCGGCCGGTGGCTTGGACGATGGTTACCAGGTAATTGGTCCGGTCACCGGCCAGGTTATCCGCCCAATACGAACGCACGGGCGGGTTTTTGAAATACAGTTCCGGCCCAAGTTGTCCGGCAGTATTTTGCAAGCGAATGTGAAACGGCGTCGGGCTATCGAACTCCACCAGTAACAAATCATTACGCCCGTCACCATCCACGTCGGCGATCGTGATGGCATGGGGCGAACCGGAACAGGTAATTTTCACCGGTTCGGCAAGCGAGTGATCTTTTTGCTGAGCCAGAAAGTAAACCGTGCCACCATCGCCCAGCAAGGCCACATCGGGCCGACCATCGCCGTTCAAATCCCCGATCGCCAAGGCATTGGCATCCATGCGACCATCCTCCAGATGCCAGCGTTTGGGCTCGCTCCACCCGTTGGTGCCCAGGTTGTAGCGGATGATCAAATCCTTGGCGTCGCCAAAATAAATGAGATCAGGCCGCCCATCACCGTTCAAATCCGTAACCGCCAGTGCGGCAATGCGTTCCTCCGACGGCAGTGAATCAAGGCGGAAGCGGGAATCCGGGGGCAGTTCGTTTAATTCTAATTTGCGGGTGGGCCGGCTGGTGTGATTGGTGCTGCCGCTCTGATTGTAAAGCAGGGCAATTTTTGAATGCAGGTTATTCGCTACCACGATGTCATTGAACCCGTCGCCATCCAAATCGGCGACATGCAACTGAGTGATTTGCGGGTCGATGGGAAAAACTTCGTGGCCGCTGAAACCAAACAAGTTCGTCGTCGGGACCATGGCCGACGCCGTCAAATGGAATAAAAAGGCGGCACCAGCGACAGCCGACGCCCCCCGTTTCACGAAACGATTCATGCAAGGCAACCTGCCAGCGGCAGAAGAAATTGGCGAGATTATTCGCCAATCAAAAACGTTAAAAAATCGCGGCTCAAAAGGAGCGCCGAGCAAGGAACCAGGGAACCGTAAGATCAGACACCTTTGGCGACATCAAAGCCGGACGTTATCAATCAGTCTGGTTTTCCCCAAAAAAACCGCGAGGGCCATGTTGGTGCCGCGTGTGACCATGGAAATGGGCTGCAAGGTAGCGGGATCAAAAAACTCCACATAATCCAAGCGCGCCAGCGGGGCGGCCGTCATAAATTCCTTGAGATCCTTTTTAAGTCGTGCTGCGGGCACCGGTTTTTTAGCCACAGCCGCCTGGGCAGCGCGCAGCGCATGAAATAAAATCACGGCTTGAGCCCGTTGCTCGGCGTCCAGATATTTGTTTCTAGAACTCATCGCCAGCCCGTCTTTCTCACGATGGGTGGGGGCCACAATGATGTGAACGGGAAAATTCAAATCCAGCGCCATCCGTTGAATGATGGCAGCCTGTTGAAAATCTTTCTGCCCGAACACAGAAACATCCGGCAGTACCAGGTTGAACAGTTTTGCCACCACTGTCGTCACGCCGCGAAAATGGGCAGGTCGCGCCGCCCCTTCCATCACCCGCCCCAGATTTTCCTCAACTACGTAGGTGCTGAATCCGGTGGAGCGCAGATGCCCGCTGGCTGCCCGCGCGGCTAAACCTCGCTGACCTTGAGTTTTTGCGCGCGCAGGATACATTTCCGCATCGCTGGGCGTGAACACGACGTCCACGCCTTCGGCCCGGCACATTCGCAAATCCCGCTGCAGATCGCGGGGATATTTATCCAGGTCTTCCGTGGGCGCGAATTGGGTTGGATTGACGTAAATGCTGACCACCACGACGCCGGATTTGCCAACGCGCCGGCGCGCCTCGCGCGCCAGGCTCAGGTGGCCGGCATGCAGATAGCCCATCGTCGGCACCAAACCGATGCGCGTGCCGGCGCGTCTCAATTTTTGGGCCAGCCGCTGCATAGCGGAATTGGAAGAAATAGTTCGCATGGCGAAAATCTAGCGCTCTGCCGGCGGGTTCGCCACGGAAATTAACCGCTGACCGCCGGCCGTAAATCGTTTATCTTCCCCGCCAAGATGAGCAAGCTGCTATTAATTGATGATGAAGAGGACGTGCGATATTCGCTGCAACGCATCCTCGCCTCGGAGGAAATTGAACTAGCCACCGCTGCCAGCGGTGAGGAGGGTTTGAAGGTTATCCCCAAGTTCAAGCCGGATCTGGTACTGATGGATGTGCGCATGACCGGCCTGACCGGCCTGGAAACACTCCGAAAAATCCGGGTAAACGACCCTAAATTGCTGGTGATTTTGATGACTGCCTACGGCACTACGCAGACCGCCATCGAAGCCATGAAGCTGGGAGCCTACGATTATCTGCTCAAGCCGTTCGACATTCCCAAGCTTAAGGAACTTATCGCCGCCGCGTTCAAGGCCGCCCGCGACATGAAGCAGGTGGTCTCTTACGAACCGTTGTTGGAATCTGAAGATTATGAACTGGGCATTATTGGTCGCAGCGGCCCGATGCAACAGGTGTTCAAACTCGTCGGCCAGATCGCTGCGACCGATGCCACCGCTTTGATTACCGGGGAAAGCGGCACGGGCAAGGAACTCGCTGCCCGGGCCATTTATCATCACAGCGACCGGGCCCAGCAGCCATTCCTGGCCGTGAATTGCGCGGCCATTCCCGAGCAGTTGCTCGAAAGCGAATTATTTGGTCACGAAAAAGGCGCTTTCACAGGTGCCACCGTGCAACGCATTGGCAAATTCGAGCAATGTGACAAAGGCACCATTTTCCTGGATGAAATCGGCGATATGACGCCGGCCACACAGACTAAAATCCTGCGGGTGTTGCAATCCGGCACTTTCGAACGCGTTGGCGGCAATCAACCACTCAAAGTCGATGTACGCGTCATTGCCGCCACCAATAAACCCCTGGAGGCCGCCGTGGCCGCGCGTCAGTTCCGCGAGGATTTGTTTTACCGTCTGAATGTCGTGCGAATTCATCTGCCACCCTTGCGCGAGCGCCGCGACGACATTCCACTGCTGGTAAATTATTTTCTGGAGAAAATCGCCCGCGAGCTGGCACGCAAGCCCAAGTCCATCGCCAGTGCCGCCGTCCGGCTGCTCGAAAAATACCATTGGCCGGGCAATGTTCGCGAGCTGGAGAACGCCATTCGCCGCGCTCATGTCCTCGCCAAAAGCGATGCGATTCTGCCGGGCGACCTGCCGCCGGAAATTTCCGGGGCGGCCACCGGTGTGGCGGCCCCGCCCGCCGGTCTGGCGGCGAGCGATGCTAGTGTCGGCGATGCCGCCACGCTTGCGCGCCAGCTGTTCCAGTTGGCCAGGCGCGATCCCAAGCTGAAAATCATCCCGGCCGTCGAGCGGGAGCTGGTAATTCAGGCGCTCAAGGAGACGAATGATAATCAGGTGAATGCGGCAAAATTACTGGGCATCACCCGCGCCACTTTGCGGAAGCGCATCGAAAAATTTGGCATTCAGCGCGCATTGAATGTGTCTTAAAGACGAAGCGCGTCTTGACACAAACCGGTTCATTGCTATTCTTTCACGCTCCGGTTTTTGCGCCGGCAACTATTTTGATTTAATTTTATGAAACGCCAGTATCAACCGTCGAAAATCCGCCGGAAACGCCAGCATGGTTTCTTGAACCGCAATTCCACCAAGAGCGGCAAGGCCACCTTGGCCAACCGTCGCCGTAATGGTCGCAAGCGCCTGACGCCGGTGTGATTTTGTGAACGCCGCGCCGAAACGCCTGCGCCTGGGCCGCTCATCGCGTCTGGCGCAAAGCCGCGATTTCGCGCGGGTTCGGCAACAGGGTGAACGGCTGGTGCAGGGTTGTCTGATTGCCAACTGGAGCAGTTTGCCGACAGATTCCGTGCCTCGGCTGGGTGTTGTTACCAGCAAAAAGATTGGCGCTGCGGTGCAGCGTAATCGTGCCCGTCGATTGCTTAGGGAATCCTTCAGGCGTCATCAATATGATTTTGCCCGGCCGGTGGAACTCGTTCTCGTCGCCCGTAATTCCATAACTGATAAAAGTTTTGCGGGGGTTGAAAAGGATTTTCTCGCCGTCCTCCGCCGCGCCAGCCTCCTCAAAAATTAATCCGTGAATCTGCTGCAGCCTATATTGATTTTCGCAGTTCATCTCTACCGCTGGACGATTTCGCCGGCACTGGGTTTTCTATTTGGCACGGGTTGCGGTTGCCGCTTCACGCCAACGTGTTCCGGCTATGCGCTGGAAGCGCTCCGCGAGCATGGTGCGCTGACCGGGGCCTGGTTGACCGCCCGGCGCATTTGCCGCTGCCATCCGTGGGGTGGTTGCGGACCGGACCCGGTTCCGCCCAAGGCTGGCTGCGTCCAACCCGCGGAAACTCCGTTAACTTCCGCCCATTCCTAACAATTTCATGGATAAAACCGGCATCATCGTTGTTTCAATCTGCGGGGCGTTGCTCGTATGGTGGTTTGTCGAGCAGAATAAAATCCAGCAGGAAGTGGCCCGGCAGCAGGCTCAGTTCGCCGCCACCAATCACGCCGCCGCGAAGGCGGTCAACCCGGCCTCGGTGACGCCCCCGGCGGCTATCGTCACCGTCCCGGTAATTTTTAACACCAACCTGGCCGAGCAGACCATCGTGCTGAGCAATGCGAAGGCCCGGTACACCTTCACCTCCCGTGGCGGCGGTTTAAAATGGGTTGAGTTGCTGGATTATCCGCAAACGGTTTCCGCCCGCTGGAAAAGCAAGGGTGGTGACCAAACCAATGGCGTGGCTTCGCTGAACACCATGGCCAGTGTTCCAGCGCTCGCGGTCCTCGGTGATCCCGGTTTGGTGGGGGATGGTGTTTTTGCGATGACTAAAACGCCGGACGGGGTGCGCGCGGAAAAAAGTTTCCCCGGCGGGCTCCGGATGGTGAAGGAATTTCATTTGGGCTCGAATTATCTGATGCAGGCCACCGTGCGAATGGAGAATACCTCCGGCCAGCCCCTGGCTCTGCCGGCCCGCGAAATTGTTGTGGGAACGGCTACCCCGATGGACGCGGATGACAATGGCCAGGCGGAAGGTGCCATGTGGTCTGACGGCGCGAGTGCCACGGATCAACCACTGGCCGCGTTTGCGGGTGGCGGTTGCACCCGCAGCGCGCCGAAAACGGAAATTATCGGCGGTACCGGCAAAGTGGCTTGGGTGGCCGCGCATAATCAGTTTTTTGCCCTGATGGCGATGCCCAAGGAACCCGCACAGCAGATGATTGCGCGTCCAGTTACGCTGCCGCAGTTTGACAATGTAACGGAAACCAATGTGCCGCTGCCCGGCGGCATTATGGCCGCCTTGGTGTATCCCAAGGGAACCTTGACGGCCAATTCGACGATTGAGCAGCAGATCGTTTTGTTTGCCGGTCCAAAGGAATATCGAACCCTGGCCGACATCGGGGCGCAGTTTCAAAACCGCGCCGATGACGTGATGGGGTTCGGCAGCTTTTACGGGTTTTGTGCCAAGCCACTGCTCTTGGCGATGAACTGGCTCCACGACGTGACGCGCCTCGGCTACGGCCTGGTCATTGTGCTGTTGACGGTCATTTTACGGGCGATTTTCTGGCCGCTGACGGCGGCCAGCACGCGTTCCATGAAACGCATGCAGGCGCTGGCCCCCGAGATCAATGCCCTCAAGGAGAAATATAAGGACGACGTTCAGAAGCAAACGCAAAAAACCTGGGAGCTTTACAAAAAGCATAAGGTCAACCCCATGAGCGGCTGCCTGCCAATGCTGGTGCAGATGCCCGTATTCTTCGGCTTTTTCACCATGATTCGCAGCGCCATTGAGTTGCGCGGAGCGCATTTCCTCTGGGCGGCGGACCTATCCAAACCCGATACGGTTCTGATGATCCCCGGCTTATCCTTTATTCCCTTTATCAGCACGCCGGATGGTTTGCCGCTCAATGTGTTGCCCCTGTTGATGGTCGGCACCATGATTTGGCAGGCGCATCTCACGCCGCCGTCCCCGGGCATGGATCCCAGCCAGCAGAAATTGATGCGCTATATGCCGCTATTATTCCTGGCGATCCTCTATAATTATTCATCGGGCATGGCGCTTTACATGATGGTGAGCACGCTGGCGAGCGTGTTGCAGACCAAAATGACCAAAAACCAAAGCGGTCCAGCCGCTCCGACCACAAATCCGGCGTTGACGCCTGCCTCAAAATTGAAAAAATAGTCGGCGCTAGCGCTTTGCCGTCAAATATCAACTTTCAATCCTTACAAACATGTCTGCGCAACCGAAAGTAATACTCGAAACCCTCCTCGGCACTCTCGGCTTTTCCGCCACGGTGGAGGAGCACCTGCTGGATGGTGATCTCACTCTGGACGTCAAAGCCGAGGAATCGGGCCGGCTCATTGGCCGCCAGGGCCAGACCCTCGCCGATTTGCAATATGTCGTGAACCGCATTTTGTTTCAACAAGATCCAAGCGCGCCTAAAGTAATGCTGGATGTGGGCGGTTACCGTTCTCAGGCCCGGGATGCGCTGGTGAAAAAAGCCCGGGAGGCGGCTGAAAAAGTTCGCCGCTGGGGCGACGCCGTGGAAATGGAGCCGCTTAACGCTTTTGACCGACGAATCGTGCACCATGCCATGCGCGAAGATCCCGATGTGGAAACCCAAAGCGTGGAAGTGGATGGAACGGATAAAAAGGCGTTGATTCTCCGGCCCAAGCGGCGCTGAATAATATTCCCTGCCGGATAAGTTTTGTCCGCAACTTTTAATTTAACATGGACATTAACGTTGGGTGAGCTTAAAACTCCACCGCAAACCAGCGGGTTCGTGGCAATAAGAAAAGAAATTATGAAACTAAACAAATATTCCCGTAACGCGGGCTTTACGCTCGTTGAAATCATGATTGTTGTGGCCATCATCGGCCTGCTGGCAACCATCCTCATTCCCAGTTTGAAAAATGCCCGCTCCAATGCACAGGCGAAAGGCTGCCTCATTAATCTGCAGCGCATTGGTGCCGCTGCCGATATGTTCGCTACCGAGAAGAGCAAGAAAAATGGCGACCCCATTAACTATCCCGACGATCTCTCACCTTATATGCTGAACAATAACGGTCAGCTTCCCGCGTGCCCGGCTGGCGGTACTTATTCCTGTGGCGTGGTCGGGTCGCCGGCTTCCTGTTCCTTGGGCACAAGCGTAACTCCGCCACATGTGCTGCCGAGCAATTGAGGTTAATTTCTTTCGCTAAAAAATTTAAAACCCTGGCAGCCGGTGCTGCCGGGGTTTTCTTTTGGCCACTTGGCCGCGTACTTCCGCGTGGTCTTTCTGCCGCCGCTCTGGTTTAATTTTCACGATGAAAAATCGGCAGTCCAAAATTAAACGCCATACGCTGGAAACCCGGATTTCCATCCGTCTGGATCTTGATGGCAGGGGGAAATCCAAAATCCACACCGGCATCCCCTTCTTCGACCACATGCTTACCCTCTTCGCCAAGCATGCGACCGTGGACTTGCAACTACATTGTGATGGCGACCTCCCGGTGGACGCTCACCATACCGTCGAAGACTGCGGTATTGCGCTGGGGCAGGCGGTCGCGCTGGCACTGGGCGACAAGCGTGGCATCCGTCGCTACGGCCACGGTTTCGATCCCCGCAACCCCTTCACCGGCGAAGCCTACGTACCCATGGATGAATGCCTTGCCCGCTGTGTGGTGGATTTCAGTGGCCGGCCTTTTCTTGTCTGGCGCGGACTGAACCAGTATGCGCAGAAGAAAATTTCTGAGTCGGAAAAAACTCAGGACACCTCCAGTGCGTTTCGCTTTGGTCTGGCTCGGGAATTTTTCCAGGGCTTCACCAATGAGGCCCGTTGCAACCTGCATCTCGAACTGCTTTACGGTGACGAGCCGCATCACATTGTCGAGTCCTTGTTCAAGGCGTTCGCCCGCGCCGTAGATGCCGCTCGCCGCCACGACCCCCGAATTGCCGGCCAATTACCCAGCACCAAAGGCAAGCTATAAGGTCCGGTAAATCGGACCAGCGGAGGACATCAATCCGCTAAACCTCTAACGGCTGGCTAAGGTGGTTTCTGGAAAAAGCATCCCCCTTATCCGGAGATAACTTTTATGGTGGATGTGTAGCCAGCTTTTCTTTGATCACGTGGGGTCAAGCCAAGGTGAAGCGGCGTATGGTGCCTTGCCCCGACCGTTGTTTAGCGAAAACTGTCAGCGGATTTTTCTTTCCAGCTTGCGCAGCCAATCCCGGACCTTCCTGCCGGTGCGGCGATAAAGATTCTCACTGTCTTCAAACGAAGCGAAATAATATTGTTGGCTTAATTTTGCCAGTGCCGCCGGCGAGGGATTCCGTCCGCACTCGCTCGCGCCGCGCCGCAGCCAGGGCAGTTCCCGGAATACCGCCCGATGCGGGTATTTTTCTTTGAGAAAATGCCCGTAAGTTTCAAATTCGCTGAATCGGTTGGAGCCTTCGCCGCCGAGATTGCGCATGATTTTCCAGGCCCAGCTTTCCTCGCCCGGGCAATGTTTTTCCACCTCCCCAACCAACTCCCGTAAAACGGATTTTTGAATGACCATGTGCTGGGCGATAAAGGAAAATTCCCGTTGCGCCGGGCGCCCCAGAATTTTTTCGTAGGTCAGAAAATAGGGCTGATGAAATTCCTGCGCTTTCGTCAGCAGCATCCGGCCTTGTTCATCAAAAAATTGGATCGGGCGCAATGGCACCGTGTCAGCATCCCAAATCAGATAATGGTCATCCTCCGGTTTTTGGAAGGCAAATTGGAATTTGAGCAACTGCTGAAAATACCAGCCGGGCCCCTGGGAGAAGCGAGCGAGCGGAATGACCTTGAGCGCTGCCAGGGTGACTCCCGGAATGAATTCGTTCTCATCCAGCAGTACCACTTCCCGTCCGAGCGCATTTTCAAAATAAGCAAAGTCACGGCGAGCGGTTATGACGTGCAGTTGCTTCATTACCACGCAGCGCTGCAAGTTTTCATAAGCCAGCGACAGGATCGGCAAATCCCGCTTTAAACAAGCAGTCACGACATCCAAAGGATGGGAAACGGTTGGCATATCCATTAACCAAAAACTATATAAAACTTGCCGAACCACAAGCTTGCTTGCCGGGGAAATTCCCCTCGTTTTCTCCATGGCATTGAACCCATTGCCGGTTGCACGAGGGTGCGAGCGTTTACTTTATTGGGGCCACTTTGCCCAAGCGGCTGAGCAAAACAAATGCCCACTTGGAAACCGCCCACAAAAACCCTAAAAACCAAAGCTAGCCTTTGAAAAATGAAAAGTTAGCTGACGAAAGGTATAGTCCGCTCATGTTAATGGACGGCCACTCTTCAATAACATTTTTGTTTTCCGATTTACCCCTCGGCCTCTCGACTGCCACCGGGAAATTTCAAACCTTCCACGCCAATGGTGCGATGCCGAAGGCCGTATGCCTAGAACCTGATCGCCGTTACAGAAGTGACGTGCGCATTTGCGCACAAAGTGAATACGCGCGCGCGAACGCGCAATGGCGGGCCCCGAGACCTGCCTGGCAATTGGGGTACTATAGTACCAATCGAGACCCTGGTACGGGGGTAAGCCGGCAAGCGATAAACCATAGCCGGGGTGCGGGCGGAGGTGAAATCAACCTCGGAATTTCCGAGGTTGAAAACCCGGAGTGGCCTGACGATTGGAAGCTTAGATAGCCTTCCTTTCCGCCCACGCTGGCTGCCATTTGCCCTGAGGAACAACCTGCATCGCTTGCGGGTTGTGGTCCTGATGGAAACGCTGCTTCATGGAGTCAAGAGTCCGAGCCGAAGTGGAGAATGGTCAGCTGTAAAACTGTTCACCATGGTGAACAGTTCACTGGAGGCATTTTTGAGCAAGCCCATGAGCTGGTGGCTGGCATCGGTAGGCAGAAAAAGTGACAACCATGGTTACCAATTTTGGCCGAGACCGTTGTGTCCCAATGCTCCGCGCGTGAATTGGATAACATGGTAGCTGCGTAGGCTGCCACACGGGAAGTGTCGATCCTTCTCTTACCGGAGTAAGCGTTCACAATTGTGGACACTTTGCTCCAAGGCCCGGTAGTTAGCGCCAAGACCAGAGGAATTCGCCTGATTTCCGGTTTGCCACATTCACCCGATTCGGAGATATTCTTGTTTCACTAGACATGTATTTATGAAACCCCAAGTCGAAATTTACGACACGACGCTGCGCGACGGTTCGCAGGGCGAAGGCATCAACTTTTCGGTGGCGGATAAAATTCGTATTGCGGAAAAGCTGGATGCTTTCGGGGTTCACTACATTGAAGGCGGGTGGCCTGGCAGCAACCCCAAGGATATCGAATTTTTTGCGCAGGCCAAAAAGCGCAAATTCAAAAACGCCAGGCTGGCGGCATTCGGCTCCACGCGTAAAAAGGGGGTCCCGGTGGAACAGGATGACCAGGTCCGCCTGCTCATTGAGGCCGGCACCCCCGTGGTCACCATCTACGGCAAGACTTCCCTGCTGCATGTCCGGGAGGTGCTCCGCTGCACGCCCGAGGAAAATCTGGCGATGATCGGCGATACCGTGAAATACCTCAAAGATCACGGCAAGTTTGTCATCTACGATTGCGAGCATGCATTCGACGGATACAAGTTGGACGCGGAATACGCGCTGGCCACGTGGCAGGCGGCGGAAAAAGCCGGCGCGGATTTCGTTGTGCTATGCGACACCAACGGCGGCTGTCTCCCGGGCGAAATCGCGGCGATCACGCAATTCGCCGTCGGCAGGCTGAATTGCAAGGTGGGCATTCACACGCATGATGACAGCGGCGTGGCGGTGGCGAATGCGCTAGCCGCGCTTGATGCCGGTGCAGTACATGTGCAGGGCACGGTGAACGGATACGGCGAGCGTACTGGCAACTGTAATCTCATCAGTGTCATCCCCGTGGTGCATTTCAAGCTAAAGCAGAGTTGCGTGCCGGCCAGATCGCTAGCCAAGCTCAAGGAGCTTTCCCTATTCGTGGATGAGGTGGCCAACCTCCGGCATAACCCGCGCCTGCCTTGGGTCGGTTCGGCGGCCTTTGCGCACAAGGGCGGCACGCACGTCAATGCCGTCCAGAAGCTTGCGTCCAGCTACGAGCACATCAATCCCGAGCTCATCGGCAACGCGCGCAATATTTTGATCAGCGATCTAGCCGGCCGGAGTAACATCGTCATGAAGGCGCAGTCGCTCGGGGTCAGGCTCACCAACGACACCCCGGAGCTGAAGTCGATTCTGGAAACCATCAAGCAGCGTGAGCACGCCGGCTATGAGTTTGAAGCGGCCGAAGCCTCCATGTCCCTGCTGATCCGCTCCGCGCTGGATAAAAAGTCTGCGTCACGCTTCAGCGTGGAGAGCTACCACGTTTCCATGCGCCGCGACCAGAAGGAATCCATCTGCGAAGCTACCGTGAAAGTTCGTGTGGGCGATAAAATTGCCCATACGGTGGCCGAAGGCGATGGCCCGGTGAATGCCCTCGATGCCGCGCTGCGGCGCGCGCTGGTGGAATTTTTCCCGAAACTCAAGTCGGTGGAATTGACCGATTACAAGGTCCGCATTATCAACGGCACCACCGGCACCGCCGCCAGAACGCGTGTGCTCATCACCTCCACCGATGGCGTTCGCGAATGGGGCACCGTGGGCGTGAGCGGCAATATCATTGAGGCCAGCCTCGAAGCTCTGGTGGACTCGTTGGAGTTCGCTCTGTTGAAAAAGTAATTCAACCCCGGATAGACACAGATGGACACAGATGAAAGACCTGACCTCCGGCCCGGCAGCGAACCTCCGTATCTTCTGAAAGATGGAACGGAAAGGATCATCGGTTTCGCATTCGAGGTGTTGAACGAAATCGCCCACGGTTTGCCTGAGAAAATTTCTAGAAATGCGCTGACGGTTTTGTTCAAGCTGAAGGGAATTGCTTTTGATCAGGAGCGTCGTTTTCCGATTTTGTTTCCCGGTGTTGCCGGCGGCGAATGCATTCCCGATTTGATTGCCTTTGGCTCGTTAATTGTGGCCCCGAAAGCCATTGACCATATCACCGTTTTGAGCGCGTGGTTTTGTAGTTTTTATCTGTGCCCATCTATTAACATAATTTTCCCATGAGCGAAATTCCTAAAGCCTACGAACCGCAGTCCGTTGAAGACAAATGGTATGACTTCTGGCTGAAGCAGGGGTGCTTCACCGCCGATCCGAAGTCGGTCAAACCGGCGTATTCCATCGTCATCCCGCCGCCGAACGTCACCGGGATGCTCCACATGGGGCACGTCCTCAACAACACCATTCAGGACATTCTCAGCCGCAAGGCGCGCATGGACGGCAAAGAAGTACTCTGGCTCCCTGGCACCGACCACGCCGGCATCGCCACGCAGGTGATGGTGGAAAAGCAGCTCAAGAAGGAGGAGAAAAAATCCCGCCACGATCTCGGTCGCGAGGAATTCCTCAAGCGCGTCTGGGTATGGAAGGAAAAGCACGGCGACATTATCATCAACCAGCTCAAGAAGCTCGGTTGCTCGTGCGATTGGACGCGCGAACGCTTCACGATGGATCCGGAGTATTCCCGCTGCGTGCAGAAAGTTTTCGTGGAGCTATACAAAAAGGGCCTCATCTATCGCGGTAAACGCATGGTGAACTGGTGCCCGGTGTCACAGACCGCGCTCTCGGATGAGGAAGTGGAAATGAAACCGCAGAAAGGTTTCATGTATCACTTCAAGGTGCAGGTTGTCGAAGAGCCGGATACCTGGCTGACCATCGCCACCACCCGTCCAGAAACAATTCCCGCCGATACCGCCGTGGCGGTGAATCCGAAAGATCCGCGCTACACGCACCTCATCGGCAAACACGTTTATCGTGCGCTGCCGCTCGATCAGCCGAAGGAGCAGCGCATCATCCCGATCGTCGCCGATGACCATGTGGATTTCGAATTCGGCACCGGCGTGCTCAAGGTAACGCCCGCGCACGACAAGGCGGACTTTGAAATCGGTCTGCGCCACCAGCTGCCAGTGATTGATTCGCTGACACCCGACGCGAAGATGACCGCTGCCGCAGGTGCGGACCTCGTCGGCCTTGATCGTTTTGTCGCGCGAAAGAAAGCCGCAGAAATTCTGGAAGCTGCCGGCACGCTCGCCAAAGCCGAGCCTTACGAGAACAACGTAGGTTTCAGCCAGCGCGCCGATGTGCCGATTGAGCCGCGTTTGAGCGAGCAATGGTTTTTGAAGTATCCCGCCGTCGAGCAGTCGAAGGCGTGCGTGGCCGAAGGTCGGATGAAATTCCATCCCGACCGCTGGGCGAAAGTTTACGACCACTGGCTGACGAACATTCAGGACTGGTGCATTAGCCGTCAGCTTTGGTGGGGACATCGGATTCCGGTGTGGCGCAAACGAATTAAAATCGCTAGTTCTTTGCTGCCTAGCGACATTAGTAACTGCCTTGGACAAGATTGGTTAATCTCCAGCATCGCGAACTCAGATCAATCTGGAGGCGCAAATGTTTTGAGCTTTTTGGCGAGCCGAACGCAAGCTTGGACGAAAGAATCTATTGCCGATGCGGCGTGCATTCAAATCCTCCCACTATATTCAAATGCGCCAAGTCTCTCCAGCCGGCACGAATTGCCGCACGGAGATTATGATGTTGTTGCCTGCTCATTTTCGGATGCCGATGCGAAAGTTTTTGAGCAACTAGGCTTCACCCAAGACCCCGACGTCCTCGACACCTGGTTCAGCTCGTGGCTGTGGCCCTTCGCCACGATGGGCTGGCCGGAGCAGACCGAGACGTTGAAGAAATTTTATCCGACGACCGACCTCGTTACCGGGCCGGACATTATTTTCTTCTGGGTCGCCCGCATGATCATGGCCGGCTACGAATTCATGGGCGAGGCGAAATTCGCGCTGCCGGATCCGTTGCCCTTCCAGAATGTTTATTTCACCGGCATTATCCGCGATAAGCAGGGTCGCAAAATGTCCAAGACGCTGGGCAATTCGCCCGACCCGCTCGTGCTCATCGCCCAATACGGCGCGGACGCCCTCCGCTTCGGCACCATGCGCAGCGCGCCGCTCGGCCAGGATGTGCTCTTCGACGAGAAGGACGTGGAACTCGGCCGCAATTTCTGCAACAAGCTCTGGAATGCCTGCCGCTTCCGCCAAATGCAAGGCGGCGAAGTGCAGGGGGAGATCGAGCGCACCTCGCTCACGCCGGACGACAAATGGCTTTTGCTCAAGCTGGACGCCGCCATTCGCGAGGTGACCATTGCCCTGAACGAATACAAGTTCAGCGAAGCCACCGCTGCGCTGTACCGTTTCTTTTGGAGCGAATATTGCGATTGGTATGTCGAGGCCAGCAAAGCGGTGTTCTTTGGAACCGATCCGCAGCAAAAGGCCAATGCGCTGGCGGTGATTGATTTCGTGCTCTCGCACACCATCCGTCTGTTTCATCCATTCCTGCCGTTCATCACGGAAGAACTTTGGCATGGCATGGGCTTTGCCGCCGATATGCCGGACAATCAGGGTGGCAAGACCATCATGACGGCGCCGTGGCCGCTGCCCTTTGACGACGATTTCAAAGGTCACTACGGCCTCGACGATTGCTATCTGGAGATGACGGATACGAAATACGAGCTCGTCCGCAATGGCCGGGACCTCCGCCGTGCTGGTAACATTCAGGCGGCCAAAAAAGTGAAATACGTCTTCAAGCCCGCTCAGCACCTTACCCCGCATGACGCCGAGGTTATCAAACTGCTGCTCAATGCTGAGTCGCTGGCAGTCAATGCTGATTATGCGCCGCCGAAAGGCACGCCCATGGTAAACTCGAAGCTCGGGGAATTGTTCCTGCCACTCGAAGGACTCATTGACGTGGCCGCCGAGAAAGTCCGGCTGGCGAAGGAAGTGGAAAAGATCCAATCCGAGATCGGGAAGGTGGAGCAGAAGCTGGCAAATCCCAATTTCACGCAGAAGGTTCCGCCGGCGGTTCTCGCCGAACACGAGCAGCGTCTGGCCGATTGGAAAGCCAAGCTGGCTCATGCGCAAATTACCTTGGACGCGTTGAACTGAGCTTCCCGCCATGCCGGCACCATTGGCTGGCTCCGGGGTTGGCTCCGGAGACAAGATTTGATTGGCTTGCGCTGGCGTAGCTGACTATTTTGCCCGCCGCATGGAGCAGAATCTCGTTACCGAAATCGCCCTTTGCATTATTGCCGCCTGGGTGGTGGCAGTGGTGTCGCAGGCGGCGCGGCAGCCTTTGCTGCTGGCGTATCTCGTGGCGGGATTTGCGATCGGCCCGAATGGCTTCAAGTTCATCACCCAGACCAGCGACATCCAGACTATTTCCGAAATCGGCTTGTCCCTGTTGCTCTTCATGATCGGATTGGAGATTGATCTCAAGAAAATGTTGAGCGCCGGCCGCGTGATCACCGTTACCGCCGTCGCGCAGATCCTCGGCGGTGTGCTGCTGGGCTGGCTCTGTTTTAATTTCCTTGGCCCCGCCGGAAACCGGTTGGAGGCGCTTTACCTTGCCGTGGCGGTGGCGATGAGCAGCACCATCATTATCGTCAAAATCCTGTATGATAAACGCGAACTGGAAACACTCGCCGGCCGCATCACGCTCGGGGTTCTGGTGTTGCAGGATGTTTTCGTCATTCTGTTCCTCGCGCTTCAGCCTAATCTGAAGCATCCCGCCGCCGGGGTCATGCTGGTGGCGGTATGGAATGTCATCCTGTTGTTATCCGTCGCGTTTCTGGCCAGCCGGTTCGTATTGCCCCCCGTGTTCAAATTCATCGCCCGGCTGCCGGAACTGGTTCTGGTGGGGGCACTCGCATGGTGTTTTGCCATGGCAGGCTTTGCTGGTTGGCTGGGCCTTTCTACCGCGATGGGGGCGCTCATCGCCGGCATGATGGTTTCCACATTTCCTTACACCCTTGATGTGGTGGCCAAGGTGACCAGCCTGCGGGATTTTTTTGTAACGCTCTTCTTTGTCGGTTTGGGTATGAAAATCCCCTTGCCCACCTGGGATTGCATCCAGTGGACCATCTTCCTTTGCCTTATCCTCTGCGGCACCCGCTGGCTCACGGTTTTCCCGCCTCTTTATCGGATGCGGCAGGGGTTCCGGGTCAGCCTGTTGCCTGCAATCAACCTCTGTCAGATGAGCGAGCTTTCGCTGGTGCTGCTTGCCCTCGGCAATAAAAGCGGTGATGTCTCTGACGGGTCCATCGGCATCGCCGCCTTCGCTTTCGCGTTCCTCGCGGTGGGGTCTACCTACGGAATTTTGCATAGCGACCGCTTGCTGCGTCGTGTCGCGCCCTGGCTGGAGAAACTGGGCTTGCGCGACCTCGACCATGCCGGTGGCAAAACCACCACGGAGGAGCGGCAGCGGCATATCTGTTTGCTCGGCTTTTCCTGGACAGCGAGCTCCCTTATTGAGGAGATCCGGCGCGAGCGCCCGGATTTGCTGGCAGATATCGTGGTGATAGATTTCAACCCGGTCGTCCACGAAAAATTGCGGCAGCGCAAGGTTCATGCCATTTATGGTGATATCACTTCGCGCGATGTCCTGCATCATGCCGGGGTGCCGCACGCAAAAGTCATCATCTGCTCACTGCCGAACATGGTGCTGAAGGGGGCGGATAATTCGAAGATTCTCCGGCAGCTGCGGGAACTGAATACTGCGGCGAAAATCATCGTCCACGCCGAATTGCTGGCGGATATTCCCACCCTGTATGCCGCCGGGGCCAGCTATGTCACCGCGCCCCGGGTTTTGGAGGCGGACGACCTGCTCTCCGCCGTCGAGGCCGCAGAAAAAAACCTGCTCGACGAGAAACGTCGCACACAACTCAAACGACTTGAGGATCGCCACGAAGTCGTTCCTTGAGTATAGCTACCCATGATTTATGAAACTGAACGCATCTCTTCTTTCCGCCCTCGCCGCCGCCGTGAAAGCTGCGCGCGCCGCCGGCCAGGTCATGCATGCCAACTGGCACAAGCCCAAACACGTCAATTCCTCCGAGGCCCACGACATCAAGCTGGAACTCGATGTGCGGTGTCAGGCGCTTATCGAAAAAAGTCTTTCCCGGGCATTCCCGCAGATCCCGGTCCTGGGCGAGGAAGGCATTACCGGCGATGTCACCGCTGAATACCGCTGGGTGATCGATCCGATTGATGGCACCGTGAATTATGCCTTCGGCATTCCACACGCGGCCGTTTCCATTGCGCTTCAGCAGGGCGGAAAATCGGTCGTGGGTGTGATCTATGATCCGTTCGCCGACGAATTGTGGACCACCTTTCGCGGTCAGCCAACGCGGTTGAATGGCCGGGTCGTGCGCGTCAGCGGCACCAGCCAGGTCAAGGATGCCATGATTGCCTTCGGCTTTTCCAAGAGCCAGGACAACCTTGTAAAATGCCTGCCCCACCTCAACCGTTTATCACGCCGCGCCCGTAAAATCCGCATCATGGGTTCTGCCGCCATTGAACTGGCCTATGTTGCTAGCGGCCGTCTGGACGCCTATGTCGAGCGGCGTATCAATCTGTGGGATGTGGCTGCTGGCAGCCTGCTGGTAGAAAATGCCGGCGGAGAATTTCATACGGTGCCCGCACCCGGAAAATTCCGTTATGCCATGTGTGCTGACAATGGCCAGTTGCGGCAAAAACTCCAGATTGTCAGCCTCTTGAAATAATTGTTTTCATTGGCATAATTCCGCCTCATGAATTGCCCGCTTTTAAGCCGCGCCTTTTGCTTGTTCCTGATGGCGGTGTTGCCGGTCATGGCGGCACCCGTGATGGACCCGGTGCCCGTGGCGAATATTCCCGCCGGCAAGACACTCATTGTGCCAGTCACGGCAACCTCGCCGAATGGCCGGCCACTGACCTTCACCGCGAGCAGCAGCACCAATGGCATCGCTGTGGAGGTTCATACCAATAATCCGTTCTGGAAAATGTCCGTTGCTCAGGCGGCTCCCACCAATGCGCCTGGAGCCTTTCTGATGCCCTTCCGCGGCAGCTCCGTGGTCGTCACTAATCTGGGGGATATGACTTTCATGCTGTTCCGCGACCTTGCGCCGCACACAGTGGATGTGGTCTCTGGGTTGACCGCCAGCGGGCTATACATCAGCAATACCATTTTCCACCGGGTTATTGCCGGCTTTATGGATCAGGGCGGGGATCCGGCAACGAATGGGACCGGCGGTCCGGTTTTCCGGTACGATGACGAATTCAATCCGCGCGCCATCTTCAGCGGCAACGGGCAATTGGCGCTGGCCAATTCCGGAAAAGACACCGACGGGTCGCAATTTTTTGTGACGGTAGCCCCGTATCGCTTTGGCGATTTCGGTTATACCATCTTCGGCCAATTGCTCCGTGGCTTTAATGTCCTTTCTAATATCAATAATACCGCCACCGATGCCAATAGCCGTCCGCTGGCGGATGTTACTATTACGAAAGCCTCGCTCGTGCCGGATAATTTTGACACGGTGCTCACTCTCTCCGGAACCAACCTCGCCGGTGTGTCGGGCACGATCAGTATCGTGGCCGATGATGGCGCGGGCGGGCGGACAACGAACAGCTTTACAGCCAACACGGTAGCGGATGCCACCGTTGAGACACCGATATTGTATCCCACCACCGCCACTAATCTCGTTGGTCCGGCGAATGCCCCGCTGACCAATTTGGTCACCGGTTATGATTTTCCCAACGTTACAAACTATTGGTATTTGAGTTTTGCGGACAACACTTCATCTATCAGTGCCACTAATTCGTATTACAATATACTGAATAACCAAATGCAGATTATCGTCGTGCCAAACTCCAATTACGTTGGTCCGGTGAGCTTGGTTTTTTACGTGAGTTATGCCAATAATTTTCCGACCCACGACAAGCAAATCTATACTTTTACCTTTGGCGACACCCCGATTTTTACCCTCGCAACAAATTTTACAGCCGTCGCGCTTCGCTCCTTTACCAACCAATTGCTGACCACGTTTACCAATGGCACGCTGGGGAGTTCGCCAACCAATTTTTCCGCCTTCATCAACTGGGGGGATAATGTGATTAGCAGTGGCAGCATAACCACGAATTTAGCCGGGTGGAAAGAAATGCGAGGCGCGCATACTTACACTAATTCGGGGACTTATCCGGTTTATGTCACGATTCGCAGCGCCATCGGAGCGAGCGCCACGGCGGTGACCACGGCTATCGTGTCGCCGCTCCTGAGTCTGACGCGGAGCGGCAGTAATAGCATTGCGCACTGGCCGGCGTGGGCGGCGGATTATCAGCTCCAAACCAATGGCAACCCGGGGGTTGCGAATTGGGCCAGCCTGACCAATTTTTCCACTCTCTCCGGTTACGAGAACGTGCTGACCAATAGCGCAACCAACCGCAGTCTGTTTTTCCGCCTCAAGAAATAGCCGGCGGGCGGTTAGCGTAGGGAGAAAAATGCCTGCAGATTTGCCAATGCCTTCGCGCGATGGCTCAAGCGGTTTTTCACGTCCTCGCCCAGTTCGGCAAACGATTGGCTGAATCCCTCTGGCACAAACAGTGGGTCGTAGCCAAATCCATTTGCCCCGCTGGCACCGAATTGAATCCGCCCTTCGCACGTGCCGTCAAACAGTTGCGGATGCGCCATCCCGGGTGAAGGGATAATTTCGGCCAGCGCGAGCACGCAGCGGAAACGGGCGTTGCGTTGTTCCGTTGGCACAGCTTGCAGGAGGCGCAGGAGTTTGGCGTTGTTGTCGGCGTCGGGGGCGTTCTCGCTTTTTTCCAGCGCGGCGAAGCGTGCGGAGTGGACGCCGGGTGCACTGTTCAGGGCGTCCACTTCCAGTCCCGAGTCATCGGCCAGCACATAATCCAAAGAGGCGTTCAGTCTTTGGCCGTGGGTCTGGTCAGTCGCCAGCCAGCGCGCCAGTTCCATCGCCTTTTTCGCAGCATTGCCGGCGAAGGTGTCCGCATCTTCCATCACTTTGGGCGCATCCGGAAAATCGTTGAGGGTGAAAAATCGAAACGATCCGCCCAGAATGGCGCGAATCTCCCCGGTCTTGTGGTGATTGCGTGTGGCCACGATCAGCGTCTTCATGCGCCAAGTTTAAGCCACCGGACTCCTTCTGACAGGCAAAAACAGCTGCGGGCTGGTGCCGCAACGTGCAGCGCGGTTTGAGCGGGAGGAAACGCGCCCATCCAGCCTGAATCGGAAAGGTGTGGCACCGGCCGGCTTTTGCCTGTAACCATTCGCAATTTTTTCTTAATATAATAGTGCATGGCTTGCAGCAAAAGCACCAGTTCCGCGCCGGTCAATCCCCGGGCCGTGTTTGCCACCACCCATTGGTCGGTGGTTTTGACGGCGGCATCCAATGACACCACCCGGTCCCAGATGGCCATGGCTCGACTTTGCCAAACCTATTGGTACCCGCTGTATGCCTATGTTCGCCGTCGGGGCCATTCGGCCCAGGATGCCCAGGATTTGACGCAGGCCTTCTTCTTGTATTTGCTAGAGCAGCGCTGGGTGGGGCGGGCGGATCCTGAACGTGGCCGCTTTCGTTCGTTCATCCTCGCGACGATAAATCATTTTCTGGCCAACGAATGGAAAAAGGGCATGGCGCAGAAGCGCGGTGGCGATTGCCAGCATTTGTCGCTCGATTGGGCGGTGGCGGAGCAACGGTTCTACCTGGAGCCCGCAGCACAGGTCGCGCCGGATAAGCTATTTGATAAACAATGGGCCTTGAGCCTGCTCTCCGGGGTGATCGATCGCTTGGAACACGAATATCAGAGCGATGGCCGGGCTGATTTATTCGCCGCTCTCAAGCAAACGCTGCTGGGCTTGCGCGACTCACAGCCTTACGCTGAACTGGCGTTGGCGTTGGACCTGAATGAAAGTGCGGTCAAAGTAGCCGTCCATCGCTTGCGCAAACGCTACCGGAAACTCATCTGCGCTGAAATCGCACACACGCTGGATAACCCGCAAGAAATTGAAGCGGAAATGCGCCATCTATTTCAGGTGCTGGCCGATTGAACCGGAAAATTTTCAAAAAGTGGGTAACCTTGAGCCGGGAATGGAATAGTAAAGGGCATGAACAGTAGCACCATCTGTCCTCAGTGCGGCAAAGCGCTGGATGCCGGTGCGCCCAAGGGCCTTTGCCCGGCGTGCCTGATGCAGGGGGCGTTTCCCACCGGCACGGATTCCGGCGGCAAAACACCCCGCTTCACCCCGCCCACGCTGGCCGAACTTGCGCCCCGGTTTCCCCAGCTCGAAATTCTCGAGTTTGTCGGTCA
>CAISVF010000403.1 GCA_903888765.1 uncultured Verrucomicrobia subdivision 3 bacterium
CCTGCGGCAACTCTGCAACGCAGCGGGCCCAGCCTTTGCTGCGATCACCACCGAAGATTGCCGGGGGTTCTTTGTAAACGCCGGCATCGCTATATGATTCATGTAAATGCTCTAGTCCAGAACCGCCTCAAAATTGTGAATTATTGAGCTCTCAAATTGTTGTCTTCCGTGATGAAATGAGCCTTCAACCCGAAAAGCACAAATACAAAACAGTTAAGGGAGTCGTAAAAAACATTTCCACTCATCCTCTGAAAAGCATTTTCATTACTTACAATTTGTATGATGGTGAACGAAACTTGGCTGGTTTTGCTAAAGCAAATGACGTCCGCGTTGGCGATCCACTCAAACCCGGAGAAACGTGGGATTTTACAACGGAAGCCTTCGATTATCAATTGACACCAAAACTAGATACAATGAAATCGAATCAATGAATTTCGCGGCTCAACTTATTTTCCATGGCACATTTCATGAGTCAACCAAGCGACCATCCTGAATTGAAAAATGCTATGAATCAATCCGAGCCAGAACGAATTCAACTCTACCGATTTTTAAAAGCGAAGTGGGCGATAACGTCCATTGAGACGAGAGAATTGCGCGTTGGGCGCTTGGCTGAACTCAACGACCCCTTTGAATTTGTGCCTGGAATCACCGGCCTCCGAGACGATGCTCCAAAAGATTATATTCGGGATCAATTGTGGAAAACCCAAGCAGATCTGAATTCTACACTCGGACTGCTAAGTTTTGCTGCAAGTTTTCGCGAGCCTACATTGTGGAGCCACTATGCCGAATCTCATAAAGGTATCGCTTTAGGTTTTGATATATTACGCAATTCAAAAGTGCTCGATCCTGTCAGCTATCCAGACCCACCAATACGCCCAACATTTCACCCAGGCAATCCTGATGAGTCTGCTTTGATGGAATTTGTCAAGAAAACCATCACCACAAAAGCTCTGGGATGGAAACCAGAATGCGAATGGCGCGAGTTTGTGTCTTTTGTCTGTTCTGATTGCCGATGTGAAAATGGTAATTATTTCGTGCCGCTGACAGACAATGCCCGCGAACTCGCCGAAGTCATTCTTGGTTGCCGATGTTCACTTGATGAGAATTATGTAGAACAGGCATTGAAGCAAAGCGGCTTTGAGAATGTGCGCGTTCATCGAGCCAAGCCCAGCATTGACACATTTGAAATTGAATGTTGATGCGGCAAATGATTTGGCATTGGTGAAAGCCGTTGGGGGGTTTGCCTCGTTGACCATCGCCGCAGGTTGCACGGTGAAGCTCAGCGGGACGGTGGCCACGATGGGTTTCCAAAACAAATGATGAAGTATGAATAAAACAGCAACCGGCTCGCGACGGCGTAAATTCATCATTCATCCTTCTTCATTCATCATTTCCCCGTGCTTGCCAAAGGAGAAATCGCGTCGCTGGCAGGCACGGCGGATGCCCCGCGCTATTTCCAGATCAGCCTGCCAGTGCAGCCGGGCAATTCGGGCGGGACGCTGGTGGACACGCGCGGGAACGTGGTGGGCATCGTGGCACCGGGAGGGGTGCTGTCGCTGTTTTGACAGTTGGCTGCTTTTGGGATAACCTCTCATCTATGCAGACGACGATTCAACTGGATGAAACCTTGATCGACCAAGCCACTAAACTGGCGGAGGCCAGAGGCTGCGACTTGTCGCATTTCATTGAGGAGACGTTGCGCGATAAAATCGCGCCCAAGTCATCAAGCGCCCGGCAGCCGTTTTTTCGGCTGACCACTGTGGGCGGACAAGGCGTTCGCCCCGGAGTTGACTTGAACAACTCCACCGCGTTGCTTGCCCTGATGGACCAGGGTGCATGATCCTGCCCGACGTAAACGTCCTCGTTTATGCCCACCGTGAAGACGCGGTGGATCATGCTCGTTACCGGCAATGGCTGGAGGAAATCATCCAAAGCGGCCAGCCCTATGGCATCAGTGACCATATGTTGAGCGGTTTCCTTCGCGTCGTAACCCATCCGCGTGTTTTCACGTCCCCTAGTCCGATTGCCTCGGCACTGGATTTCGTGCGGCAGATTCGTGAGCCGTCGAATTGCCAAATAATCGCGCCGGGTTCCCGCCACTGGCAAATTTTCACCGGCCTATGCCAATCACTTCCGGCCACAGGCAATCTGATTCCCGATGTCTGGTTTGCCGCTCTTGCCATTGAGTCCGGCTGCGAATGGATTACTACCGACCGCGATTATGAAAAGTTTCCCGGCTTGCGCTGGCGGCATCCGCTCACCGGGAATGCCTCCAAATAAAAAGTCCGGCATTCGACAGGCAAACGCCGGAGCACTGCCAACAATTTCACTTGGACAGCCGGCTAGATTTCCTTACCTTGCCTCCATGCCTGAAATTGCCAAGTTTGTGAACCGGGGTGCTGCCATCATTACCCCGGCCGTTGCTGAACAAGTGGTGCGCCTGTTGCCACAATGGAAGCTGGAATTCACGCAAATTAATGCCCCCAAATTTCCCCATTTGGTGGACCAGTTGAGTTTTTTAGCTGATGCGGTGGAAGATGCCATTGAAGGTGCCTATAAAGATCTGCCTTTGGTTGGCATCGCGCAGGCTGTTTTTGCGCTGATCTATGCCCACAAAAAAGTGGGAATCATTCCGGATGCGCTTCTGGAACTCGGCCGTGCCGATGATTCGAGTGTCGTGCGCGTGGTTCTGATTCAGAATGAAAAAGCTTTCGCCATTTATGCCGGCAAGCAGGGTTTGGACTGGCGCCAGATCACCAGTCTCGCCTGATTTTTCACCATGCAAATTCCTCTCGTCCTGACCTTGGTCAGCCCGGACCGCACCGGGTTGGTGGAATCCCTTGCCCGTGTCGTGGCTGACCACGATGGCAATTGGCTGGAAAGTCGCATGTGCCGGCTGGGCGGAGAATTTGCCGGCATCCTGCGCATGGAAATTCCGGCGGCTAAAAAATCTGCCTTCCTGGAGGCGTTGCTGCCCTTGCAACAAGGCGGATTGCAGATGGTGGTGCGGGTTGACCAGTCTGCGGGTGAGGTCGCCACCGGCCGGCAAACCCAGCTGGAAATTGTGGGGAGTGACCGGCCCGGAATTGTGCGGGATATCACCAGCGCGCTGGCGCGGGCGGGCGTGAACGTGGAGGAATTCTCCAGCGAAATTGCCAGTGCGCCCATGAGCGGGGAAACCTTGTTCCGGGCCTTCGCCCGGCTGCAATTGCCCGCCCATTGCGATCTGGCCGCTTTGAAAACCGATTTGGAAAAAATCGCCGCCGATTTGCTGGTGGATGTTTCCTTTGCCGAATTACCCGGGAAATAGCACCGTTGTTTTTCTGGTGAGCCAATTGCCGCTGTCCTTCATTTTTGGCTGGC
>CAISVF010000404.1 GCA_903888765.1 uncultured Verrucomicrobia subdivision 3 bacterium
CAGCCCCGGCGACCAACAGCAGAATGACGGCGACCGCCGGCCTAATGGTTAGAATGATGTATTTCGGATTCATATACGATTTGGTTAGCTTATCAGTTTGTTTCAATTTCAAATCACATTGTTTCGAGCAATGGACTCGGGTGTTCGGGACTTAATAAACCACAACCTTTGATATTGACCAATAGACCAGTATTGGTCACACGAGCAGAATCAGGGTCAAAAAAGTTCGAGCAGCGGCTGGGCGGCGATGATGCTGCGGACACAGAGCAGCGGAAGCGCGGCGCTGGCGAGAAAGGCTTTTGCACCGCCGGGCAAACCACCGGCATTTATATATTCCGCAAATTCAAATCCCGGAAGATTCTCCACCAATTCATCCGCTAAACGCAGGGCCAGTTTAGGATTTTCGCGGGCCAGCAGCGGCAGCACATAGCCGGTGCCGGTCGCCCAAAAGCCTCCGTTTTGGTAACGCGTTCCGGGACCATTGCCTTGCCAGCCCTCCCCGGCAATCTGCCGGGTGCAGCCTTTTAGAAAAATTGCCGGTGACTGATCCGCGTAAAATCGAGCGATGCTTTTTTTCTGTTCCTCGGTCGCGAGAAAATAGGCCAGCCCATTTGCCCAGACACTGAACTGGCGTCCCAGATTTGATCCGCCCACGTAACCGCCAATGGTCGGATCGTAGAGGCGGTGGAGATTGGAACGGATGCCGGCCGCACGGCTCCGCCATAGCGCCAGTGCGGCTTCATTGATTTCCCCGGCAAAAAGTATTGCCGCCCGCTGAAAACCGCGATAGAGCATCAGGCTGCTCATCAATTCCATGCCCGTAATCTTGATACTGTCATGGAAACCAAATCCCACGGTCGGCGACTGCGGATCATTATAAGCCAGTCCGTTGGTAAATGGAACGGCGGCAAAACTGCGGGCAATCAGCGCCGCCCAATCTTTTTTGAGGGGAATTTCCACGCCAAAAGACTGGTAGTAATCCAGCAACCGCACCCACGCGGCGGGGAGATGCAGCGGCATACGCGGAGCCATTGCCTTGCCGGGTTGCGCCGGGCCGGGCGACAAGACTGGCAATCCGTCCGGCTCCTCACGGTCAGGAACCACTGGCAATCTAAGGATGCTGTCGGACAGAAATTGAATCACGCCGGTAAGTTCCTTGTGGTCGGCCAGCGAAGGCAAAGCCATGAGCGGATACAAACTCTCGTCCGGCCACACGCCACCGGTCCGCTTTGCGCCCAAACCCGGTGCCTGCCAAACAAAATTCCCCCGCCGGCGAAGCCGACAACCTTGATCATTTGACGGCGAGACAGATTCATAAAATCTTTGGCAAGATTCCGGTCACGAGTTGATGCTAAACCGGCATTGCACCGTTTGTGTTCCATCAAGGACAACCATAAAAGGAACGGCAGCAAACCCAGGAACCAGATTAAATACTCGTTCTTGGTCGCCTGCCAGACGCAGCGACTGATTCGCCGAGATTCTCAAGCTGGCCAGAGGCTTTTTGATGATGGTCGTCGCGTCATTAAATCGGGTGAGTTTTTCTGTCCACTCACTGACCACCGGGAAAATCAAGACGGCGGAACTTCCCGCTTTGCCAGGAATCAGCCTCCGCGCGGTGATGCTACACTCATCTGGAGTAATGAGGTATTCCACTTCAAACTGCCCGCCTGATTTCCGGCCGTCGGCATCGGTTGTTTGGTTTTGCACTACAAATTTCAAATGGCCACCAGCATCGGTTGCCTGCACGGTGGCGGTAGAGTCATAAAGGCTGGAATAAGTGTTGGCATCAATGGTTTCCTCAATGCGCGGTGTCAGTGGAAAATCTTTTCCCGGTGGGGCTGGTTGCTGGTTGAATTCTTCCACTAATTCATATTTCGCCAGGCTGCCGGCAAAAATCGGGCCGGTCTTTTCATGCCAAAGCATCGCCAACGCACCGCCGGTGGGATGCCGAACTTTGCCGTGATAGAACCAATCATAACCCGTAACCGTCGCACGCCAACCGCCGGAGGCCGCCAGCCAGGTGGCAATTTCGCTGTGGTGTTTGATCCCGTGAGCAGCCGCACGAGGCAGTTGCGGCGGAGTGGTTTTCAATGTTGCGTCCAATTCTAGCGCATCCGCCAAAGCTTTGGCATGGGCGAATGTGTGATGCACGCACGGGGGCAAGGAACTGCCTTGGAGATGCGGTCCGCCATACAACAGTCCGTCGTGGGTGCAGGCCCGGAATAATTGCAACTGCCTCTGCGCCGCCGTCCAATAAACCGGATCGTGCTTTGCCAGTTCCAACAACGCGGCAAGACATCCGTCTGAAGTCCGGCTGCCCCAGTAAGTCCACTTGAAACTGCGCGTGCCCCAGGAATTATCCCAGCCGCCATCGGGGAGCAGGAATTCCAAATGGGCGCGGAACGAACGACGGACTGCAGTCTCGACCACCGCATCGCTTTCCAGTCGCGCATATTCCAGCAGCGCGGGCAGCGATTCCTCCACGTTGTATCCCAAATCCACCGGACGACAGCCCAGCGGAGAGATTTTTGAAATTGGCGTACCTTCGCCGTATATCAGACCATGCGGCTCGGTCAGGTAGGTGATGCCCTGCCGCGCCAGTTCGCGTGCCCGAATACGCCATTCGGGTTCATCCAGCATCCGTCCCAGCAACGCCAGCGTGTAGCTCGCGGTGAGCGGATAATTAATGTTGGCGTAATCGAAATCCAGATTCTTCCGGATGAAGCCGCCAGCTTTTCTCAATCGCGACGCCCATTGTTCGCGCGTCTCCAAGTCCAGCAGCGAGCCGTATTTCTGCAACGATTTGGCCAAGGCGATGGCGGCAAACACCGTCGTGCCTTTCCATGATTTGGGATCTACCTCATTCGTCCACGCGCCATCGTACGAATCCACATTCTTCATCCAAGTGGCCGAGCGTTTGGCTGCTTCAAGATATTTTGGTTCGCCGGTCCGTTGAGCCATGGCGAACAGCGGATAAACCGCATCCCCGGCACGACCATGAAGATGATTGCAAGCCGGGCAGCGAAACGCACCATGTAACTCCGGTTTGGTCGGTTCGACATATTGGAGGCTAATCAAGGCATCCGTCCAATCCCGCAGCAACGAGAAAATTTCCGGCTTTAAGTCAAGCACACGGACGTTTTTACCAGTGGCAAAAACCTCTGGCAAACATCCCGCCCCGGCCACTCCTGCGGCCAACGTGGCTAAAAACCGGCGGCGCGGCCAAGCATGGTCATTCTTTTTCATCGGAATCAATTTGAAACTGCCATCAACGGAACTGTGCAATGACACACCACTGCATCAATTTAGTCTAGCCAACACGACGCGGAAGCCGATGCGATTGCGGCGGTCGTCCGGCCCATGATCACAGGCACGCGATGACAACGTCAACTTTTCCGAAGTATCTTGGAACCATGAACCGCCCCTCAGCACGCG
>CAISVF010000405.1 GCA_903888765.1 uncultured Verrucomicrobia subdivision 3 bacterium
GGATTGGCGGAAAAACGCTGCTCTATTTTGAAGTCGTCTCCACGCTCGCTTTAATTATTGGACTGGTGGTCGTCAACGTTCTTAAGCCGGGTGTGGGTTTCAACATAGATCCCGCCACGCTCGACCCGAACATCGCAAAAGCTTACACCAACAACCCCCAGGCTTTCAGCACGGTGGATTTTCTGCAGAACCTGATTCCCAAAACATTTATTGGCGCGTTTGTTTCCGGCGATCTGCTGCAGGTTTTAGTTGTGGCCGCACTGGTAGCGTTCGCCATTCAAGCCATGGCGGAACGCGGTAAACCCGTGCTCCGTGTCATCGAGATCGGCTCGCAAATATTCTTCAATATCATGCACATCGTCGTGATACTCGCGCCGATTGGCATCTTTGGCGCAATGGCATTCACCGTCGGCAGCAACGGCGTCCGCTCGCTGACTTATCTGTTTGACCTGATCGCCGGATTTTATATCACGGCCGCTTTGTTCCTAGTGCTGGTTTTGGGTGCCATTGCTTGGTTCTGCGGGTTTTCCCTTTTCCGGTTTCTGGTTTTCATCAAAGAGGAATTGATGCTCGTGCTAGGCACCAGTTCCTCGGAAACGGCCCTGCCGGGCATGATTGAAAAATTGAAGCGCCTCGGTTGCGCGGAATCCACCGTTGGTCTGGTGATTCCCACCGGATACAGTTTTAATCTCGATGGCACCAACATTTACATGGCTATGGGCGCGGTTTTCCTCGCCCAAGCAACTAATACGCCGCTCACCTTGCCACATCAAATCAGTTTGCTGTTAGTGGCCATGATCACCTCGAAAGGTGCCAGCGGCGTGACCGGCGCAGGTTTCGTATGCCTCGCCGCCACTCTGGCAGCGGTGCCGACCGTGCCAATCGCTTCACTCGCGCTGCTGGTAGGTATCGATCGGCTTATGAGTCAGTGCCGCTCATTTACCAACCTCATCGGCAACGGTGTAGCCACCTTGGTGATCAGCCTGTGGGAAAAAGAAATCACGCCAGATCTGCTGAAGGCAAACTTACAACAAGTAGCTGTGAACCATATTGCCACAAAATGAAATTTAAACTGCTCCAGCTCATATCCGTTTTTTGGGCCTCCCTATTGTCTTTTTGGGGCTGTGCACAAAGCGCACCGATTACCACCGGCATGAGCCACTTTGAGGTCGGCACAAGCAATAGCACCATGACCGTTTTCACTTACAAGCCGAAAGGTTACCATGACGGACCGCTGGTCGTGGTGTTCCATGGGTTATTGCGTAATGCGGAAGATTATTGTCGCAACTGCATCCCGCTGGCTGAGAAAAACAATGTCCTCATCGCCGCCCCGCTGTTCAGCACGAACCAGTATGACAACGAAGAATATCAGCGCGGAGGGGTGATTCGAAGAGGCGTCGTCCAGCCTCGCGAAAAATGGAGTTATGCCCGCCTACCGGCGATCATTGAGGCCGTGCGGCAAGCCGAAGGTCATCCTGACTTGCCTTACTATTTTCTCGGCCATTCGGGCGGTGGACAATTTCTCATGCGACTGGCTGCGCTATATCCCATGGAGGCCAAACGGATCGTCGCCTGCAATCCTGGTTCAGACTTGTTTCCTCGCAACGATTGGAAATTTGGCTACGGTTACGGCGGGCTGCCCCAAAAATTAAGCAATGATGCCGCTATCCAACAGTATCTAGCCGCGCCGCTGGTTCTTTGTCTCGGTTTGCAAGACATTGACCCGAATCATCCTGAACTTGATCGCTCCGCCGCCGCCGAACTGGAAGGTCGTTACCGCTTGGAGCGCGGACGCAATTGCTTTGATTTCGCGCATAAATTGGCGCAAGAGCACAGTTGGAAATTCAACTGGCGCAAAGTAGAAGTGCCTGGCATCGCGCACGACGGCAAAGCGATGCTCGCCGCCAAGGAAATTCAAGCTGCCTTGTTTGGTGAACATAATCTGGACATCCCGGAAAAGCCTTAATGGATTACGAAATCAAATCGTAAATTTGAATATTCCTCAAAGTATACATTCCCTTACCGGAATTCGCACGCTTTGCACTGCAGCCAGCCTCCTGCTACTGTCCGGTCTGGCGCTGGCTGCTGCCCAAATGGAGGATGGGCAGGATTATGCTGCCGCCACTTCGACACCCGTTGCGGGCCGAAGTCCATGGCTACTCGCCAGCAGCGGCGGAGCGGCAGCTGCCTCGACTGCCGCTATCGGCATTTATCCCGGAGACCTGACCGGCACAACCAAACCGCTGTTGGGCGGATTAACGAATTCCATCAACCCCGAAGCGCATCTCCAAATTGCCAAAGCTGGCTCTAGTTCCAGAACTTATTACCGCAGCATTGGATTTTTGCAGACCAACAAATCACTTTACTTCTCGTTTCTGATGAATGTGCCAGCGAATCCTACATCCAATGATGAAATCGTATGCGAATTGGATCCCGCGGTTGCGAGCGGTAGTTTTCCCGCCAATCCATCGGCCAACGATCCACTTACGCTACATTCCCAAAAAGGATTGGATGGCAGTCATTATTATCTGGGAATTCAAAGCCTTGCCGGCACAGTGAATTGGGCATCCACGAACCTCGCAGTCAGCACGGATTATCTTGTCGTATTGGAATATACTTTCGGAACAGGAGAGCCGTGCCAACTTTTCATCAACCCGGTTCCGGGAGCAGCACAACCAGCAGCCAGCGCGACAGCCACGAAAGGCATGGTGGGCGAACCGGCCAACCTTGGAACCATTCTGTTTTGGGAAAGCTCAACGTCCACTACCCTCACGGCTTCTTACGATGTGATGCGTGTCGATCCCTATTGGGCTAACGTGATTCCGACAAATAATTCCGGAACCCTTACCAACATCCCCCCCCTGACAAACAACGCCCCTGCCATGCGACTGCTCTTTCTGGGTGACAGCCTGCTGGGAATTAGCACTTCATATTCCAACAACATTCCAGCTATTCTGATGAATCTGGCCCAGAGCTTTGGCGATTCTGTGACGAACACGAGAATTGCCAACTCAAGTTGGTATCTTTATCAATTTGCCGCCGATCCTACCGCTACCAATGCCATTAACACCGGCAATTATGACTTGGTAATTTTACAGGATCAGACCCAGGAACCATCCTTGCCGTCCACGCGCAACAGCTCAATGTTTCCGGCGTGTCGTACATTAAACAGCCTGATCACCAACCACAATGAGCGAACGATGTTTTATGAAACTTGGGGCTACATCAATGGCGATACCAGCGGCAACTGCGCCAATTATGACTTCCCAGCGCAATACAAGAGCCCCTGTGACGGAGGGTTCGACAGTTTTCTGAACATGAATATCGCGTTGCGAGAAGGCTATGCCATGATTGCGAGCCAGCTGAGCGCTGCTGTCTCGCCGATTGGGCTCGCTTGGGCCACCGTTCGGAAAACGCAGCCCAGCCTTAATCTCTATATTTTAAACGACTCGCTGGGGGACCGCCATCCAAACGACTACGGAGCGTATCTAGCCGCGTGTGTGTTTTACAGTTCAATTTTCGGCCGTAGCCCGGAGGGCTGCTCTTATCGTTCCGACATTGATACCGCCAGTGCCACGATGTTGCAACAAATTGCCGCCCAATCCGTATTGCAAGACCCTTTCGCAGCGGATGCTTATAATCTGGGGACCAATCATTATTACTGGGCATACAACTGGCAAAATTATACGAATCCTGCCGCCTCGCCGACCAACGCAACTGTCATCTCTGGCGCTTCCGGAAAACCGTCACCGTCGGTGAAGGTGAATACGAATGTGGGAACCGTCAGCAATCTTTGGCTTGGAATTTTTGACACCAATTATAACCTAGCTGGCCAAGGGAGACTATTTTTCACAGCTGGCGGCGCACTTTCGATTACCGGCGGAATGATTGTCGGCAAGGAAGGCAAAGGTTTTGTGCAGCACAATGGCGGTGCGCTGACCGTAAAGGGCGCACTCACTCTGGCGCAACAAACGAATAGCACCGGTCAATATACCATGTCCAATGGAACACTTTACGCGGCGCAAATCCTGTCCGGCGACGGAAGCTCTGCCTTTATATTCCAAGGCGGACAGCTTGGCTTCGCTCAATTCGGAAGCCTGGCGCAGCCGCTCAATTTAGCTTCCGCCGGCGGCACACTGGCATTGACCAACACTACCGGAACTTCGCTCATTTACGGAAACTTTTCGAATGGCACTTCATCAACTATATCCATCCAACTCGGCAGCTCGTTAAATGTCCTTGCCGTAAGCGGCACGGCTTCGCTGGCCGGAACATTGAATCTTAATTTTGCGCCGGGATTTCAACCGGTGCCAGGTCAGCAAATCACACTGCTATCAGCGTCAAACCTCTCCGGCAATTTTGCCACCAGCCTAACGCCGGTCGTCGGATCCAACGGCTTGGGTCTGGTCACCAGTATGACAAGTACGTCTGTTGTTGCCACAGTGGCAAACTTTATACCGCAGTTACTTATTCCTCTGATAACGCACGCTAACTTTCGATGTCAGGTAAGCGGTGTGGCTGGCAGCCGATATGTTGTGCAAGCCTGTACTAATTTGAGTGGCGGCAATTGGATTTCACTCACGACAAACATATCCCCGTTCACTTTTCAGGAAACCATCGCCACACCGCAGCGCTTTTACCGTGCCACTTATATCCCATGACCGGCCAGAATACTCAATCTACTGGCACCACTAAATGCCGGTCAACGCATTTTCTTTGCGTTGCGCTAGCCTTGATTTTGCTCGGGGACATTGGCGCTTATCTAGTGCAAACGAATGGTCGAACAATTCAGGTCAGTAGCTTCAAACTTCCCACCGAAAACGGCCAGTGGATCGCAGCCGATTTGTATAAACCTAAAATCGCAACGGAAGAAAATCCTGTGCCGATGGTCGTGGTCTGCCCTGGTTTTGAACGCAGCAAAGAAACAATGAGCAGTTATTCCATCGAACTTGCGCGCCGCGGCATTGCGGTCATCGCAATCGATCCATACAACCAAGGTGCCTCCAGTTCCACCATGCAAAAGCGCTCCGCCACTGTGGAAGGTTATGGCGTGATTCCAATGGTGGAATACATCTGCGGCACTTCCAACCTGAATTACGTCAACCAATCACAAATTGGCGCGGCGGGGTATTCTGCGGGCGGAAATGCCGTGCTCCAATCAGCGGCGCGCTTCGGTGCTCGCAAGGCTAAAGCTTTACGGCGTGCTCAATCTAAAAACTTTGCGGATCCAGAAATGGCCTTGGCGCAGGCACAAAGCAAAATTTCATCAATCTTTATTGGCGGCTATGTGCTGACCTTGACAGGCTCAACTCTGGAAAACGTGGACGCCAATGTTGCTTTGGACTATGCCTACTATGATGAGGGCGCGTTCCGGACGGAAAACGGCAATGCCCATATGCACAATGCGCCCGAGGCATTGCGCCTGGTAAATTCCATTTTCGCAAAAGATAAAAAAATCACGGACGTCGAGATAGGCAGAATCTACGGAAATCTGACCAACCAGACGCTGCGCGTGGTTCATAATACCAAGAGTATTCATCCGCTAATGCCCTACTCACCGACTCATGTCGCCAGGATGATAGACTTTTTTACCACGGTCTTCGGCCTTAAACCGACTATTAATTCTTCAAATCAAATTTGGTGGCTCAAAGAACTATTCACCTTAATGTCCTTGGTCGGCGCATTTATGTTTCTTGTGCCTTGCGCCACCTTGCTGCTTCGACTGCCAGTCTTCAACTCGCTGGTTCACCCTGTGCCGCCAGCGCTGCCAGTGCCCGGTAGGAATGGGAAAATTCTCTTTTGGGTTATGTTTGCCTTTTCCGCACTGGTAGCTTGTTTCATCTTCATTCCCATGGTGCGTGCGACTGCCGCGGTGTTTCCCCAGGCTAGCGCCGGAATGCAAACCTGGTTCTTTCCCCAGCGGATTAACAACGCCATTTTACTTTGGGCAGTCGCCAACGGAATAATCGGATTGATTATTTTTACGCTGAACTATCAGCTAGTTGGTAAAAAGAACGGCATCACCCCAGCCATGTGGGGCATGAGGACCAACTTCAAAGAACTGGCCCAAACTGGATGTCTGGCATTTTCACTGTTTACGGCCTTCTACATTCTGCTGTTTGCCTCGTATGCTGTTTTTCATACCGACTTTCGTTTCACATTTGTGTCTGCCGCCGCCGCTTTTCCTCCAAAAATGCTATTGGTTGCCTTAGAATATCTGCCGCTTTTTTTCATTTTTTACCTCGCCAACTCCGTCCGCGTGAACTGTATCAACCGTTTTGAGGGGCAGAAAGAATGGGTTGCCATGCTCATCAATGCCCTCGGCAACTCCGTCGGCTTGATCCTGATTTTGATCATTCAGTATGGGCATTTTGCTGCAACCGGCACGGTTTTCTGGACACAGGAATGGCTCTATACCAACCTGCTGCTCGGAGTCACCCCGATGATGTTCATTTTGCCTTACTTTAACCGTTACTTTTTCCGAATCACCGGCAAAGTTTATCTGGGGCCAATGGTTACCTGCCTCATCTTTATCATGATGATGCTGACCGGCAATATCTGCTATATCCCGCTTAGATAAATTTTCCCAGAATCACGGAAAAAGTACCCGAAAAAATTGCGACGGAGAACCCGGAGCGGGTGCATACCGGATAGCACCACTGACACCCGTGCTGTTGGTTATCACCGGAAGCCACGTAGGGGCCATCAGATTCGTGGCTGATACTACCACATAGGTCAAACCGGTCACTGAGCTGGCACCCAATTGGAGGACGCCACCGTTTCCGGCCTGGATCATAAGATATGGTGACATTGAGATCGAAAGCGGTGCGACACTGCTGGTCGCGCTGCCATAAGCATTGGTGACCACAACCCAATATGATCCGGCCTGATTTGCAGCCACATTTGACCAGCCCAAAACCGGCAGGTTGGCTCCGGAAATCATGGTGTTATTAAAAATCCATTGATATCCCACCCCGGGCCCCGTGGCTGCCACCGAGAAACTGGCTGCCTGACCAGCAAGCACGGCCAAGGCATGCGGCGACTGGGTGATGACCGGCGGGATCGGAAACAGAAAAGCCCCATTCGTGCTCATGGGCAGGTTGGCGCTGTGCATATAAAACGCTTCAAAATCATCCGTAGTCAGCCAAGTGAGGGATTGTGAAGCGGCGTATGGACCGAGATTGGCATTTGCTGCAACGTAGTAAACGGGAGAAGCGGCCGGCATCAGGTTAATGGAATAACGGCTGGTTCCAGTGCCATTGTTCAATGGTTGCTCACTCATGAGACCTTCCAGCCCCCAGCCGGATACCGGTGCAGACGGATCTGGCGAGGACCACACATAATATTTGCCGCCACTGGTGTTGGTGAACATCACATTTTCCCCACCAAAAAAGCCCGAGCCGGCGTCAAAAAGTGCATTAAACACGGTATATCCCATCGCAACCAATAAATAAAGCTGGGCTCCGTTGACTTGCAAAGAGGCA
>CAISVF010000406.1 GCA_903888765.1 uncultured Verrucomicrobia subdivision 3 bacterium
CCTTGAATTTCTGTTTTGGCGCGCATCACGAGCGCTTTCTTTTTGGCAGCGGCGAGCACCGGCAACAACATCGCCGCCAGAATGCCGATAATGGCGATGACCGTGAGCAGTTCGACGAGGGTAAAGGCGGCCCGCAGACGACGGGGCGCGGAAGTTTTCTGGTTCATAGGTTTGAGCATAGTTGTGCGACGCAAAGAATAATTTTTTGGGGGCGACGAGGGAATTTTTTTCACACGGACACCGGAGCGCTGTTCCAATCCCCGCCGTAGAACGATAGCCGGACACCAGGAGCAATCATGCCACTCGACATTGAGCGAGCATTTGCGGCAATCGGGACCGTTGGCAGCGGCAGAGAACATGGCGGTTTATTTGATAATCTGGGGCTGTCGGTTCCAGTTGCTGACGCGATTGGTCTGGCCCTTGATGGACAGATCCACCCACAGGTCGTAGGAACCGGGATTATTGGTACCGGGATAGCAATAGCGGAAGGGATTGACATCCACCGCCCCGACCGGCTGATAGGTGGCATCCGGACCGCGAACGGAAGTGGTCAACAACGTGACAGAAACGCCCGTGGGAGTGGTCGCCGCCCCGCTGCGATTGGCGCAGCTGAGCAGGAAATCCTTGGCCCGGCCGGAATCCTCGTCACTTTTGGCGGCGCTATTGTAATTCACCACACCGCCGGCACCGAAGGCGGTTTTGTAATTGGCGGCGGTGATACTCTGGGTGCCATCGAGGGTCAGATAACTGGAGTTGCCCCCGATGGTGGTATTGGTCACGCCGGACAGCTCATAGTACAGCGAATTAAACGCGGGATTAAACGCCGGATTGGCGGGTGGATACGCGCCATATTTGGCCTTGTAGTTTTCCAAAGCGCTCGCGACCTGCTCCAGTTCGGCCCGGGCGGTCTTGACATATTGCTGGCGCTTGACCGTGGCCAGAACGGGAATGGTCAACCCGGCCAGCAAGCCCATGATGGAAATAACCACCAGCAGTTCAATGAGGGTGAAGGCGCGCGCGCCAGCGAAAGACGGCCGACCCGTGACAGCGGACATGGTTCCGGGAGCGCGGCCTTCAGGCCGCTTCAGCGTCCCAACCGGCGAAGGCGGATCCATTGATCTGCGGGATTGCGAATGGTGAAGCGGCGTAAACGCCGCGCTCCGCGCCCATGGGCAATTGTGACCAGTATCAAGATTCACCCCCGGCCGACCCGTGGCAACAAAAGTTTTTGTGGTCGTCAATTTCATATCATCTTTCTTTTAATTCCTGCTCCATGCGTTCGCTCAGCCATTGCTTGACCATGCTCTGATAATTCAAATACCGGCTGCGCGCCAGGCGCTTGATCCGAGCCAGCATCCGGGGATCGAACCGCAGCGTGACAGTGACGGACTCGGACGCCTCGGAATTATCCGAAACTGCGCCCTCCATGAGCCGTAGCGCCGGACGATTCTCCGTCCAGAACACCGACTCGGCCTCCTCGCTATCGAAGATCGGCACGTCTTCCCAGTTGGCAAAGGTTTGCACGCTAAAATTGGTTTGACCAGGTTTGACCAGGTTTGACTCCCTGGCTTTTCAGGCCAAGGTCTGGTTCATTTTTTTCTGATAGAAAAACCGTTCCTCCGGCGCAAACGGCCGGGCTAGCAGCACGCGCAACTGGCGACCGTTGGCGCGATACACGCTAAAAATGCCAATGCCGCCGGCGGACATGCCCAGATTGAAGAACCGCGCCTGCACCCCAAACCGGGGTGAATCCGGCAACAACCGGAGGGCAAACGGATCCTCAAACGATTCCTCTATTTCCCGCTGATTCAAAGAGCCAAGCTCAAATGGCGGATTATTCCAATCGAACTCCATAACGGGTTAGTTGTAAATAGTCCGGCCATGCAATGTGTATACAATGTATTTACACATGGAAACATTATCTGTCAAGTCATGTTCATGAAAAAACCACGTTTGGCAAGCTTTAAACCAGAAAACGGGGGATAACCCCGGTCCCACCCGGGCAAATAAGGGAAGCATGGCAAAAAAGCCACGTCCCAGCAGCTCCGACCAGGTCTTTGCCAGGGAAGGCACCGATAGAAAGGGAAACGCGCCCAAAGCGGGCGCGCTCCTGAAGCCGATTCGCCGTGAAAGCCTAGTCGCCACCTTTTTTGCCGCCTCCGCCTTCATCACCGCTCAAGTTGGTGATCATGGCAATGAGGGGTAGAAACATCGCGATCACGATACTGCCGACGATCACCGCGAGAAACACAATCATGATAGGTTCCAGCAGCGAGGTCATGGCTTCGACCGCGTTATCGACTTCTTCGTCGTAGTTATCGGCGATTTTCAGCAACATTTCGGGCAGTGCGCCGGTCTGTTCACCGACGTCCACCATGCTGACCACCATGGGCGGGAAGACGCGGGACGCTTCGAGCGGGGCGGTGATGGTTTCACCTTCCTTGACGCTTTCATGAATTTTGCTTACGGCGTTGGCGATGATGACGTTGCCGGCGGTCTCGCGCACAATGGTCAGCGCCTGCAAAATGGGCACACCGCTGGTGACCAAGGTACCGAGCGTGCGGGTGAAGCGGGAGATCGAAACCTTGGTCACCACCGGGCCGGTGGGCGGCATTTTCAATTTCACCTTATCCCAGACATGGCGGCCGAATTTGGTTTTGATGAAAAGCAGGAACAATACCACGACCACGGCCATGGCTCCCATGGTGGCCAGGATGTTGTTGCGAATCAAATCGCTGACCGCGAGCACGAACACAGTAAACCCGGGCAGCGTAATACCCATGCCGCCGAATACTTCCTTGAATTTCGGCACCACCATGGTCATCAAGAGCACCATGATGCCCACCGCCACTACGAGCACGGCGACGGGATAGAACATGGCGGCTTTGACCTTGCCCTTGATCTTCTGGGCCTTTTCGGAGAATTCTGCCAGACGCTTCAAGACGACTTCCAGCACACCGCCCAGTTCGCCGGCCTTGACCATGTTCACAAACAGCTTGTTGAATACTTTGGGATGCTGAGCCAGCGCCTCGGAGAACGTGCTGCCGCCCTCGATAGAGGTGGCCAGCTCGGCGAGAATGCGCTTCAAATTGGGATTGCGCTCCTGTTTTTCCAACACGCGCAGACCGCGCAGCAGCGGCAGACCGGCATCCACCAGGGTGGCCAGCTGGCGCGTGAACGTGGTCAACACCTTGGGCTTCACCCCGCCGCCGAGGCCGGGGATGCTGATGTTGATGCTCATGCCCTTCTTGGCCCCGCCCTTGGCTTTGGCGGCCGGCTTGGCCTTGCCTTTGGCTTTTTTACCCGCAGCCTTGTCGTCCTTGTCCGCCTCGTTGATCTTGGTGGGGAACAGCCCCATTTCCTTCACGCGACCGATCGCCTCATTCTGGCTGGCCGCTTCAATGCCGCCCTTGGTTTCATTGCCCCGGGCGTCGAGGGCCACATAAGTATATTTTGGCATGGCGGATCAGGTGTATTTGACGACTTCCTCAATGGTGGTATCCCCGTCGAAAATGCTGCGCAAGCCGTCTTCGCGCAGCGTGACCATGCCCAATTCGACTGCCTTCTGCCGCACCACGACAGTCGGCGCGCGCTCATTGATGAGGGTGCGGATGGCGTCGTTAATGACGAGCAATTCGAAAATACCTTTGCGGCCCTTGTAGCCGGTGTCATTGCAGGTCGAGCAACCGCGCCCGTAATGGAAGACTTTATCGCCCAAATCATGCGGCGACAGTCCCAGCAGGGCCAATTGCTGCTCAGTCGGTTCGAACGGGGTCCGGCAATTTTTGCAAATCGTCCGGACCAGACGCTGGCCGAGCACAGCCATCAGCGTCGAGGAAATCAAAAACGGCTCCACGCCCATGTCCACCAGACGCGTGACGGCACCGGGCGAATCATTGGTGTGCAGCGTGCTCAAGACCAAGTGACCGGTCAGCGAGGCCTGAATGGAAATCTGCGCGGTCTCCAGATCGCGCATTTCCCCGACCATGATGATGTCCGGGTCCTGGCGCAAGAAGGATTTCAGCGCCTTGGCAAACGTCATGCCCACCGCGTCATTCACGGCCACCTGCATGATGCCCTCGATGTCAAATTCGACGGGATCCTCGGCGGTCAGCAATTTGGAATCAATCGTATTAACCCGGCGCAGGCAGGAATAGAGCGTGGTGGTCTTGCCGCAGCCGGTGGGGCCGGTAACGACAAAGATGCCGTTGGGGCGCAGGATGACTTCCGTGACGAAATCATAGACGTACTTGGGCAAGCCGAGAGATTCGACCTCGAGATTCACGGAGGAACGATCCAACACGCGCAACACGATTGACTCGCCGAAAGCCGTGGGCAAGGTGCTAACGCGCAGATCCACTTGCTTGCCGGCAATCGTGAGATTGATGCGTCCGTCCTGCGGCATGCGCTTTTCCGAAATGTTCAGGTTGGACATGACCTTGATACGCGAGGTCACGGGCAGGGCGAGATGTTTGGGGGGCGGCGCCATCTCGTAGAGCGCGCCGTCCACGCGGTAGCGGATGCGGAATTCATCCTCGAACGGCTCAAAGTGAATATCGCTCGCCCGGTCCTGCACCGCCTGCTGCAACACGAGATTGACGAATTTGACAATCGGCACCTCATTGGCCAGCGCGGCCACGGCTTTATCATCCGAAGCGGCGGCAGCCACTTCTTTGGTGATATTTTTATTGGCGTCAATCTCCTTGAGAATTTCCGAGAAACTTTCGCTCTCCTCCTGCCCGTAAAGCCGCTCAATACCCCGGCTGATATCCGCCGGGTCGGCCACGACGATCTGCACATCGCGCTTGGCCGCAAAATGAATTTCATCGGCCTTGGCCGGATCCAGCGGCTCGGCGAGCGCCACCAGCAGGATCCCGTCGTTCAGCGCGACCGGCAGGCACTTGTACATCTGGGCGACCTTGGCGGGCAGCAGCTTGGTGACTTCCGGCGAAATTTCGCGATCTTTCAGCGAAACCACCTCGGTGCCCAGCGCGGCGGCCATCACATGCAGGATGGCGTCCAGCTTCATGATGCCGAAATCCTGCAGCAACTGGATCACGGGCGTGGCGCTGCGCTGGAATTCGCCGGCAACTTCCTCGTATTGGAGGTCGTCAATCAGCCCCTGCTCCCGCACGAGCGTCAGTAATGGATTGGATATCTCTTCGGACATTACAAATTATTTTTTCCCGTCACCTTTTTGCACTGCCTGGGCCAGATCCAATTCCTGCAACTTGGCCATGATGGTCGTCGGGTCTTGCGATTTATTGATGACTTCCTCGCGCGCGATCATGCCGGCGAGATATTTATCAATCAGGAAGGAATCCAGCGTCACCATGCCGTATTTGGAACCGGTTTGAATATCCGACTGGATACGGAACGTTTTATTATCGCGGATGAGCGCGGCAATGGAGGGCGTGTTGACCATGATCTCGAAGGCCGCCACGCGACCCGGCTTGTCCACGCGCGGAATGAGCAACTGCGAAATCACGCACTGCAACACGGTGGAAAGCTGGATGCGCACCATTTCCTGCTGGTTGGTGGGGAAGGCGTTGGTCAGACGGTCAATGGTCTTGGCGGCGCCGGTGGTGTGCAGAGTGCCGAACACCAAGTGGCCGGTTTCGGCCGCCGTGATGGCCGCCTCGATGGTTTCCAGATCGCGCATTTCACCGACCAGAATCATGTCCGGGTCCTGCCGCAGCGCGCGGCGCAGGGCTTCGGCAAAATTCGGCACGTCCACGTGCACTTCGCGCTGGGTGATCAGCGCCTTCTTGTGCCGGTGATAATATTCAATGGGATCCTCAATGGTGATGAGGTGAACCTCATCGCGGGTTTCATTGACGATGTTGAGCAGCGACGCGAGGGTGGTGGATTTGCCCGAACCCGTGGGGCCGGTGACGAGAATCAAACCGCGCGGCTTGAACAGCAGCTCCTTGACGGATTCCGGCAGACCAATCTGCTCGAAGGTGAGCATCTTGCTGGGAATCTGGCGCAAGACCATGCCGAAGTTGCCCTTTTCCTTGAACACGCTGACGCGAAACCGCGCCGCTTCGCCGAAGGCGAAGGCGAAATCCGCGCCGCCGCGCTCGCGCACCTGCTGGATGTGCTCCTCGGAAGTGATGCTGCGCATCAACTCCTCGGCATCCTCCGGCTTGAGCGAGGGGCCTTCCACCCGGTGCAAAATACCGTGAACACGAATGGTGGGCGAGGTGCCGACCCGGATGTGTAAATCAGAGGCGCCTTCCGACACCACCAACTGCAACAAATCTGACATCGAATATGACATGACAAAAACTTACCGCGCGCTTTCTATCCAGTATTGACCAGTTACGAGTCGTTTCCTCACGCTTCATCGCCGACCGTGGCGCGAATGACTTCCTCCGGGGTGGTCATGCCGGCGAGCACCTTGCGGATGCCGTCCTCGCGCAAGGTCCGCATGCCCATCTCGCGGGCGCGGGAGCGCAGCACATTGGTGGGCACGCGATCATAAATCAATTTACGCGCGTCGTCATCCACCACAAAAATTTCAAAAATGCCGAACCGGCCCCGGTTGCCGGAGTTGTTGCAGTTCTGGCAGCCGCGTCCTTTCTGGACATTCGCATTCTTCAATTCCTCCGGCTTGAGGCCGAGGGCGCGCATTTCGGCATCCGAGGGCGTGTAGGGCGCGGCGCATTTTTTGCAAATCTTGCGCACGAGGCGCTGGGCCATGAGGCAGCGCGTGGAGGAAGCCACCAGAAACGGTTTTACGCCGATATCCACCAAGCGGGTGACGGCACCGGGCGCGTCATTGGTATGCAAAGTGGAGAACACCAAATGGCCGGTGAGCGAGGCATTGATGGCGATGGAAGCCGTGGTGATATCACGAATTTCCCCGATCATCACAATGTTGGGGGCCTGACGCAGAATGGAGCGCAGCGCCGCAGCAAAGGTGAAGCCGATCACGTCATTCACCTGCACCTGATTGATGCCCGCCAGCACATATTCCACCGGGTCCTCGACCGTGATGATTTTGCGGTCCGGCCGGTTGATGAAATTCAAGCAGGAATACAGCGTGGTGGTCTTGCCGGAACCGGTGGGGCCGGTGACGAGCAGGATACCGTCCGGCAAAGCGATCAGCCGCTCAAAGGTGGCGCGGTCATCGCTCAGGAAGCCGAGCTCGGTCAAACCGAGTTTCAAGCCTTCCTTGTCGAGAATACGCATGACGATACTCTCGCCGTGATTGGTGGGCAGGCAGGAAACGCGCAAATCAATCAGCTTGGTGCCGATCTTGGTCTGAATACGACCGTCCTGGGGAATGCGATGCTCGGAAATCACCATGCCCGCCTGGATTTTCAAGCGCGCGATCACGGGCGCCTGCAAGCGCTTGGGCGGCGATTTGACTTCCTGCATGACACCGTCAATGCGATACCGGAGGCGAAAGCGCTTTTCCAGCGGTTCCAGGTGAATATCCGAGGCGCGCAGCTTGAACGCGTCCACAATGATCTGATTCACCAAGCGGATGAGCGGGGCATCGGTTTCCAGGTCCGTGCCGGCATCGGCTTCCGCCACCCAGACATTTTCATCGGCGAGTTCCTTGATGACGTCCTTGAAGGCCCCATCCGCCATCGTTTTTTTCTCGCTGCCGTAATACTTGCCCAGCGCGGCCTCGATATCCGGTTCCGAAGCGACGCGCAGTTCGATTTCCGAGCGCAGCAGATGCGTCAGGGAATCAATGGTGTTCAGGTCGGAAGGGTCGGCAATGGCCACGGCCACCTTGCCTTCGGATTTGTAAACGGGGATGACGCGATATTTCCGGGCGACATCGCGGGGCACCATGGCAATGAGATCGTCCTCAATCTTCATGGCGGCAAGATGCACCACTTCGGCGCCGAAGTGCGCGGCCTTGGCCTGCGTCACGTCGCCGGGGCGAATGACCTTGTTGGCCACGAGAAAATCCACCACGCCCACGCCGGCGGCGTTGGCTTCTTCGCGTGCCTTGGCGACCTGACCGGCATCGGTAAAGCCGAGGTCAACCAACAGGTCCAGCAGATAATCGTCTTTTTCAGCCACGAGATTTTTGTGCGAGCCCCCTTACTATTAGATTCCGGCGGCTAGCAGAGAAAAGGTTTCACTTGCCGCCGCAAAAGTCAATGCCGACCCGCAACTTTCCAGCAATATGCTGCGCCATTTGGTTTCATTTTTGACCGGGGCGCGGAGAATAAATGACCACCGCCACGGCAAATGGCAGCCACAAAACCGCCCCCCGGCAGACCAGCGCAGGCAACGGGCTGCGGATTGGCCATCCATAAAACCAGCGCTGAAACAGGTGGTTTAACGGTCAAAAAACGGCGGCCAACCGCACCGGGGTTAGATTAAGGCAAAATACGATTACCATAAAATAGTTGAAAAAATAGTTTGGCTTTTTATGGAAACTGGGGTTATCTGGAAAGTGTTAATCATGGAGGCGTAAAAAGCGGTGCTGAGTTTTTACGCCTTATTTTTGTGTGTAGTTCGTATCCCCCCACCGAGCCTGGATTGAAAAATCCAGGCTCTTTTATTTCCGGCGGGGCGATCCGCACCGATGCCCGTTGCACCGCGTAAAATCAAGGGGAAGAGGCGGATTCCAGGTCATGCAAGGATTGCCCCATGAGATCGCCGAGCCGGTTGCCGGCGACGAATATGGCGGTGCTAAAGCCCAGCACCGCCACGAGCAAAATCAGGAATAGCCAGAAATGATGTTTTTCCAGGCGTTTTAACGTGCGGGCGAAGGACAGGAGACCAAAGAGGGCACCGATCACGATAACCGCATCCACACTGGCGCGCTGCCAATAGCTGCCGCCCAGGTGCAGCCACATGCCAAATTCATCGAAGGTCAAGCCCATGGCCACGCCGTAGAGCAAGGCGGTGATTTCGGCGGCCCGGCCGATGGGGCGCCGAAATACGCTATAACCGGCCACGGCCGACAAAAGGAAAATGCCGTAGTTCAAATGATGCACATGCGTCCCGCCCATGAAGAAATACAAATTGGGCATCGCCTTGGCCATGATGAGAAAGACAAACACCCGCGCAAGGATGAAGGTCAGGAGAAAACTGAACAGCGCCAGCCGGGCAAGCTTGTGCGCGGTTTCCCGGGTTAAATGATGGGCTGAAGCCATATGCCTAAGGCAGGCTAATCCGTGGCCAAGGCGAACGTCAAGGAGTGAACGGGCGAGGAAGACCGGCAAAATATTAGCGTGCAGTCCTCTGCACGCCGCCGCGATTACCAAAAGACGTACTCGGGTTCGCCACGACGGCGCGCAGAGGACTGCGCGCCCTCAGGAAAACCCGAGTCAGCCCTGAAAATCGGCCACCCGATTCGCCGGCAAAAAAGCCGCGGCAATATAGGATGTTGATGCCTCAGAATTAATACCGGCAAAAAACAACAGGAGCAAATTGTAAAATAGAAGCGTGGGTTGCTTCTACAAAGCTCGTTTGGCGGTGGTGAAGGGCAGAGCGGAGGAGATTAACCAGCTGGCGGAAAACCATTCTGAGCCTGCGGGACTGAGTTTATTCAAAAAGTGAAATATCAGAGTTAGCTGGGAGAATGATTGGCCCGGGCGAGAATTTTATTTTCAAATTTGTATTTTTCCAAAGCTGCTTTAGATTCAAGGTATCAATAACGCCACAACCATAAAATTCTGGGGCGTCCGCGGCTCGATTCCGGTGCCGGGACCAGGCACCGTGCGTTACGGGGGTAATACCACGTGCCTCGAAATTCGCAGCGGTTCAGACATAATCATTCTGGATGCGGGCACGGGTGCGCGGGCATTGGGGAAAGCTTTGCTGGCTGAATTTGGCCATCGCCCGCTCCAGCTTAATCTCCTGATTTCGCACACCCATTGGGACCACATCCAAGGGTTTCCCTTTTTTGCTCCGATTTATGAGCCGCGCTGCCGGTTGACTATCATGGGCTGCGCCAATTCCCGCCCCAGTCTGGAAGCCGCCTTTGCCGGCCAGATGGAAACCACCTATTTTCCGGTGGAGTTCGAGAAGTTGGCCAGCCAGATCGATATTCAGGAGCTTCCGGAGCGGGATTTTGCGATCGGCTCCACGCTGGTGCGGGCGCATCGGGCCAATCATCCGGGCTTGTGTGCGGGATTTCGGCTGCAAACCCCGGCCGGGACGATCTGTTTTTTTCCAGACACCGAGCCCAATGCCGGCGGCGATGATCGCTCGATGCTGGACTTCATCCGGGCTGCTGACGTGTTGATTCTCGATTCGCAGTATGACCATGCCGAATTCAAAAAACGGGCCGGCTGGGGACACGGTTGCGTGGACAAATCGGTGGCCCTGGCGCTGGAAGCTGGCGTTAAAAAACTGATTCTTTTCCACCATGACCCGGATCATGATGACAAAAAAATTGATCTGCTCCTCCGTCATGCCAAACAAATCGTCATTAAAAAGAAGGGCTCATTGCGCGTCGAAGCGGCGCGCGAAGGTCTGGTCATCCGCCTGAGCGGGAAAAAACGCGTTAAATAATCAGCCGCTGACCGGAACAATTTGCCTGTGTTTCAGCGCAACCTTTGCCAAGCTCTTTTCACCTATGGAAGTTAATATCATTCCTCACAAGTTGCGCCGCCATGAGATTCCCGGCCGCGTTGAAATTATTAGCGGCTGCGGTTCGCTGCCGCTGGTGAAAATTCATACTCCCTGGAGCACGGCGGAAATTTATCTGCTGGGGGCGCATGCCGCTGCGTTTCAAAAAAAAGGCGAACCCCCTTTGCTCTTCATGAGTTCAAAAAGCTCGTATGCCTTAGGCAAGCCGATTCGGGGAGGCGTGCCCATCTGCTTTCCCTGGTTCGGACCGCGCGCAGGTGATGCGGGGCACGGATTTGCCCGGTTAGTAGAATGGGACCTCGCCCAAGTCGATACCACGCCGGATGGCGCGGTGACGTTGCGTTTTTGCCTGCCCGAAGTTTCCGGGCGCGAAAACTGGAAAAACCTCCGGACGGAATTTGTGGTAACCGTCGGTGAGCGGTTTGCGATGGAACTGGTGGTCACCAATCCATCTACCAGCGCACTGGAAGTGGAAAATTGTTTGCACACTTATTTTCAGGTTGCCGATATCGGGGCCATTTCGCTCACCGGCCTCCAGGGGGTGCCGTTTGACGATTTCGCGGCGGGCTTAACCGGCGTTCGCAAAGTGGAACATACTGCCGCCTTAAGGATCACGGCGGAGACCAACCGGGTTTATCCCGACCACTCAGGTGCGGTGAAAATTCATGACGAAAAACTCCGGCGCACCATCTGCGTGGAGAAATCGGGTTCCGCCTCGACGGTGGTCTGGAATCCGTGGACCACGCAAAAACTGCCGGATGATTTTGATCCGCCGGAATATAAAGACATGATTTGCGTGGAATCGGGAAATATAAAACAAAACCGGCTGGTCCTGGAGCCTGGCCAAACCGCGTCTTTAAAAGTGGTGGTGGGCAGCGCGCCGCTGGAATGATTTCCCTTTCTGAGGTTCAGCCGGGCGGCGATGATCTGGTCGCCCGGGTGTCCGAAATATTTTCGCCCACGGGCATTTTGTCCCGGGCGAAGAATTTCGAGTTCCGTCCCCAGCAGCAGGAAATGGCGGTGGCGGTGGCCCGGGCGTTGCAAAACCGCGAGCATTTGGCCGTGGAGGCGGGCACCGGCGTCGGCAAATCCCTCGCCTATTTGATTCCGGCCATTCTTTTCGCCGTCACCCGGAATAAAAAGGCCATTGTCTCCACGCACACGATCAATTTGCAGGAGCAGTTGACGGAAAAGGATTTGCCCATGCTCGCGGGCGTTTTGGCGTCGCTGCCGGAGCCGGTGAAATTTACCTACGCGATGCTGAAGGGCCGGGCGAATTACCTGTGCACGCGCCGCCTGCAGAAAGCCATGCAGCAGAGCGGAAATTTATTCACCTCCTCCGAGGCGCAGGAGCTGCAGCGGGTGTACGAATGGTCGAAGACCACCAAAGACGGCAGCCTGTCAGATTTTGCGATCGAGCCGGAAGCGAAGGTCTGGGCGCAGGTCTGTTCCGAGCGCGGGCTGTGTTCCCCCAAAACCTGCGGGCATCAATCGGATTTTGCGCGCGATCATGACGTTTGTTTTTTTCAGCGCGTGCGCAACCGGATTTTGTCGGCCGATGTGGTGGTGCTAAACCACACCCTGTTTTTTACCCTGCTGGGCGGGATCGATGAGGACATGGAGGGGGGCATTTTGTTTAAGAATGACTTCGTGGTTTTTGACGAGGCGCACACGATGGAATCCGTTGCCTCGCGACATATCGGGCTGAGCGTTTCCAGCGGGCAGGTGCGCTATTCTTTGAATCGGTTATGGAATCCGCGCACCGAGAAAGGCCTGCTGGCCACTCTGCGCCAGGGCAAGGCGGTGCAGCTGGTCGCGGAAATCCTGAGCGAGTCGGACAAGTTTTTCACCAGCGTTGAGGCCGCGTGCGAGGAAATTCAGGCGGCGGCCAAACCCAGGTTTGCCAGTGGCGATAATCCCGCCGCCCGCCGCCGGGAATGGAAAGAGCTGCGGATCCGGCGCGCGGAGCTCGTCCAGGATAATGTGACTCTGCCGATCCAGCGTTTGCGCGAGGCGGTCAGCGAGCTGATCAAGACCAGCGATGACAAGGATATCGGCCAGGAATTGATCGAATGCAACCGGCGGCTGGGGGAATTGAAAATCGAAGTCGGGGAATTTTTGAGCCAGCAGGCGACGGATCATGTTTATTGGGTGGAGCGCGGCGGCAAAGGTCAGCGCCATATTTCGCTCAATGCCGCGCCGGTGGATGTGGCCGAATTCTTGCGCCACCGGTTGTTTGACGCGGGCACGAGCGTCATCATGACCAGTGCCACTCTGGGAGTCGCAGAAAAAAAGGGGGCTGGCTCCGGCTCCCGGCCAGAGGTGGCAGCCGGGGTCGGGCGCGCCCGGTCCGCAAAAGCTCCCGCTGCAGCCGGTGCCTCCCCGCTGAATTATTTTTCAAAACGGGTGGGCTGCGACGACGCGGTCAAACTGCAAGTCGGCACGCCCTTTGACTACGAGCGGCAAATGAAATTGTTCACGGTCAAGGCCATGCCCGACCCGCGCGAGCCTGGCTATACGGACGCCCTGATTCATTGGGTGGAACACTTCATCACCCTGACTCATGGCAAAGCCTTTGTTTTATTTACCAGCTATAAATTGATGCAGGAAGTTGCGGACCGGATGCAGCCATTTTTCCACCGGCTTGGCCTCGAATTGATAGTGCAAGGCACTGGCACACCTCGTTCGACCATGCTGGAGCAATTTAAGGCGGACGTGAATTCGGTATTGTTCGGCACGGATAGCTTTTGGCAGGGGGTGGATGTGCCGGGGGAGGCGCTGTCCAATGTCATCATCACGCGCCTGCCTTTTGCCGTGCCGGATCACCCTTTGATTGAGGCGCGGGTTGAAGCGATTGAGGCGCGCGGGGGAAATTCCTTTGGCGAATTTTCCCTGCCGGAGGCCATTCTGAAATTTCGCCAGGGCGTCGGCAGACTCATCCGCACCAAGACGGATAAGGGGATTGTTGTGGTTCTGGATAACCGCATTCTTACCAAAACCTATGGGCAGGCTTTTCTGGATGCCCTTCCCCCGTGCCCGGTGGAGATTGTTTAATCGGGCGTATCGGATGCGTCCCGCCGGGGATAATTCCCCGGGTCACCGGTGGTTTTTACGGCGTTTAGTTTCGTCACCTCTTCCTTTGGCAAACCGCAATTCCTACGTGCGTTGTCAGCGGGTTCGTGCTTCACTGAATTTAACAACATGAAACTTTTCCATTCTCCG
>CAISVF010000407.1 GCA_903888765.1 uncultured Verrucomicrobia subdivision 3 bacterium
AGGTCTCGTCCTTCGATTTTATTTTTATGGCATTTCTTAACGATAATTATTTAAAGCTCAAAGCGGGTTATCTTTTTCCAGAGATTGGCCGGCGCGTAAAAGGGTTTTGTGACGCAAATCCCGCAGCGGCCAAGCGGCTTATCCGCTGTGGTATTGGCGATGTCACCGAACCATTGCCGCCGGCGGTAATTGCCGCCATGCATAAGGCGGTGGATGAGATGGGGGTTCGCGAAACGTTCAAGGGCTACGGGCCAGAGCAGGGGTACGATTGGCTGCGCCATACGATCGCGCAAAGTGATTTTCGCGACCAGGGGCTTGACGTGACGGACGATGAAGTTTTTATCAGCGACGGTTCGAAGTGCGATTGCGGCAATATTCTGGACATCCTCGGCGCGAAAAACAAAATCGCCATCAGTGATCCGGTGTATCCGGTGTACGTGGACACCAACGTCATGGCTGGCCACACGGGCGAGGCGAACGAGGCGGGAGCTTACGCCAAACTGGTGTATCTGCCCTGCAAGCCGTCCAATAATTTTGTTCCGGTCCCCCCGAAGCAGCATGTGGATGTCATTTATTTGTGCTCGCCGAACAATCCGACCGGCGCGGCCGCCACGCGCGAACAGCTCGAGGCGTGGGTAAAATACGCGCTGGAACACAAATCGGTGATTTTATTCGATGCGGCTTACGAGGCCTATATCACGGAGCCGGGCATGCCCCATTCCATCTATGAAATTCCCGGCGCGCGCGATTGTGCCATTGAATTTCGCAGTTGTTCCAAAAATGGGGGATTTACCGGTGTGCGCTGCGCCTACACGGTGGTGCCCAAATCGCTGAATGCCCAGACCAAGACCGGCGATTTCATTCCGCTACATCCACTTTGGAGCCGGCGGTCAACGACGAAATTTAACGGGGTTAGCTATGTCGTTCAGCGCGCGGCCGAGGCCCTCTATTCGCCGCAAGGCAAGGAGCAGGTGCAGTCCCTCATCCAGCACTATCTGGGCAATGCCAAGGTGCTGCGTGCCGGTGGTCGTAAGGCGGGCTTGAAAGTATTTGGCGGCGTGAATGCGCCCTATATTTGGGTGCGCACGCCGAAGGGCATCACGAGTTGGCAGGCGTTTGATAAAATTCTCGCGGAGGCGAATGTGGTGATCACGCCCGGGTCCGGGTTTGGTTCGAAGGGGGAAGGCTTTTTCCGCATTAGCGCTTTCAACAGCCGGGCGAATGCGGAAGAAGTAGCGCAGCGCTTACAGTTGTTGCACTGGTGATGGGTGCTTCGGAGATTTCAGCCAGATGACGAATTCGCGATGCCATTCCCAATGGCAGCTCGATTAAGCCCCAACGGCTAAATCGAGTCGTTGGTTTTATGTGGCGCAGGTTTCCCGACCTGCCGTATCGCCGACTTCTCAGTCGGCTGGCCATTGATGGCGCGGGCGCACAAAACATCTCGACGCTGGCGGGATGGGAAACCCGCGATACAGCAGATTGGGAAGTCGGCGCTACCAAGCCGACTTCGGGATTCATGATATAAACTACGGCCGGTTCATCAAGCACTGGCGCAGCGCGTTCGGCAGCGCATAAGGATGGGTAAATAAAAAGGCGAGGCAGCCAGTGCCTCGCCTGCAGAAAACGGTAAAATGGGGAAATTACTTTGACGCCGGAGCTTGTTTTTCTTCTTTTTCCTTCACCAAAGTAGCTCCCTTGCCAATGCGTTTGCGGAGGTAGGTCAATTTGGCTCGGCGCACATCGCCATGCCGGTCCACTTCAATTTTCTCCACGCGGGGTGAATGAAGCGGGAAAATACGCTCCACGCCTTCGCCATAACTGATGCGGCGGACGGTGAAGGTTTCATTAATGCCACCCCCGCGTTTGCCAATGACAACCCCGGAGAAAATCTGGATGCGCTCCTTGTCACCTTCGATGACCTTGGTGTGAACGCGGACGCTGTCGCCCACGTTGAACTTCGCGTCGTCCTTGCGAAACTGCACGGATTCAATTTTATTCAACAATGCCTGGTTCATAAATATAGTATAATTATTTTTAGGTTAAGTTTTGAATCGGCGTTTTCCAACACTAAGCATTCAAAACTAAAAAATCAACTTAACAAATCCGGCCGGTTTCGATCGGTGCGCAGCCTGGCCTGCTCGCAGCGCCACTTTTTTATCTCGGCGTGATTGCCTGACAGCAGTGTCTCCGGAACTTTCATTCCGCGAAACTCCGCCGGCCGCGTGTATTGCGGATATTCCAATAATCCGTGGCTGAACGACTCGTCCCGCGAACTTTCCTCATCGCCCAGAACGCCCGGCAATAGCCGGGTAACGGCATCCACCACCACCATCGCCGGCAGCGCGCCATTGGTCAGCACATAATCACCGATGGATATTTCCTCATCCACCAATGCTTCCCGCACCCGCTCATCAAAGCCTTCATAGTGGCCCGTGATCAGCAATAAATCTTCCTGGCCGGCCAAATCCTGCGCCATGGCCTGAGTAAACTTCCGCCCCGCTGGCGAAAACAAAATCACCTTCGTTTTTTCCCGCCGCAAACACTCCACCGCTTCAAATAGCGGTTCAGGCTTTAAAAGCATTCCCGGACCACCTCCAAAAGGCCGATCATCCACCGTGCGATGACGGTCATGGGTCCAGGTACGCAGGTCGTGAATTTTTAAATCCAAAAAACCCTTCACCCGCGCCCGCTTGATGATGCTTTCATCCAGCGGTCCGGCAAACATCGCCGGAAACAACGTAAGCACATCAATCTTCACTGGCTCATTTCAAAACACGGCCTTGAACAATTTCAGGCAGGCCGCCGCGAACCATATTCGGGAGGACTATTATTTATCCTCAACAATTTCCACCGAGCAACGGATCCCTTTTTTGGCGCTGCCCACCTGTAACAGGGAGCGGATCGCGTTGATCGTCATTCCCTGGCGGCCAATGATTTTTCCAACATCAGAGGCATCCAAACGAAGCTCATAAACCGTTGATCCGCCACGATCCACCGGAGTAACCCGGACTGACTCCGGGTGTTGGACGAGCCCTTTGACCACGTATGCGAGGAACTCCTCCATGCAAAAAATCAAGCTGCTACCGGAGCGGCCTTGGCCGCCTTCTTGATAAAACTGGCCACGGTATCGCTTGGCTGCGCGCCTTTGGTGATCCAGTACTGGGCGCGATCCAGTTTAATCGTGAAATTTTCCCCCTGCTTAAGCGGTTGATAAGTGCCGATTTCCTCGATGCATTTGCCATCCCGAGGGCTGCGGCCATCGGCCACCACGATGCGAAACACCGGGGTGTTTTTGGTGCCGACACGTTTCATGCGAATTTTTACTGACATAAATTTTTCAAAAGAGCGTGGAAACTACCAATTCACCCCCCTCTTTGCAAGAATTGTTTTCGGAAAAACGGCGATCCCATCCAAATGCGAGCCGATGAGGTGCGGACGACATTTCCGCTGGCTTACAAATTTGACTCGCCGGGTTTGGCAGCTAAACTCACGGAGCTTTTTAAAACATGAATCGCCAACCCTCCATGCTCGTTGTGTTCCTCACCGTCTTCATTGATCTCATCGGCTTCGGCATTGTCGTGCCGCTAGTCCCGATGTATAGCCGGCATTACGGTGCCAGCGGCTGGCTTATCGGTGTGATTATTGCCTCCTTTTCAGCGATGCAATTCATATTTTCACCCATTTGGGGCAGGCTGTCGGATCGGCATGGACGCCGGCCGATCCTGCTGATCAGTACTGCTGGCGCGGCGCTTTCGTATGCTTTATTTGCCATCGGCTCCGGTTTTCAAAATCACGGGCTCGCTCTTGGGGTCATGCTCGTCTCGCGCCTCTTTGCGGGTGCCTGCGGCGGTAATATCACGGTGGCCCAAGCGTACATTGCCGATATCACACCGCCGGAAAACCGCTCGAAACGGATGGGGCTTATCGGCATGGCGTTCGGACTTGGTTTTATTTTCGGCCCGGCCATCAGTGGCATTGCGCTGAAACTGGGCGGAGCCACTGCCCCGGGCTGGACAGCGGCCGGACTCTGTGCGGCCAACTTCATTCTCACCCTCGTTATCCTGGCGGAAAGCTGGAAACCTGATTCCGGACGCGCTGCCGCCCGCCCCCAATTTGCTCAATGGGCCCATACCTTTTCCCAACCTAAAATCGGGCTGCTGATCGTGCTTTTTTTTCTCGCCACCTTCGCCTTCAGTTGCTTTGAAAGCACCCTGCCATTACTGGTCAGCGACAATTTCAACCTCGGCATTTCCGTGGATGAAACCGTGCCAGCCAGCACGGTGATTTCACTTTTCGTATTTTGCGGGGTAATTGGCGCATTTATTCAAGGCGGCGCCATTGGGAGACTGGTCAAAAAATTTGGCGAACCAAAATTGATTGCCATTAGTCTGCTCTTTACCGGCACCGCCCTGGCCCTGCTGCCGTTTATCAAAGGCGAGGGCGTGCTGAAGTGGTCGGCAGTGTTGCAGTTGGCGGATTGGCCGTGGACAAAAATGCTCCTGGCGCTCACTTTGCTTTCCATCGGCTCGGCCCTTACGCGCGCTCCGCTGTTCGGCCTGCTTTCCAATCTCGCCCCGGCCAGCGAACAAGGCGCGACCATTGGAGTTTGCCAGAGCGCGGGTGCGCTAGCGCGCATTGTGGGACCCTTGTTTGCCGCGTCATTTTACGTGCATATTCCCATGTTGCCTTATCTGGTTTGCGGGGCGGTTTCCATCCTGGCCGCAGTGCTGGCGGCAGTGCGGCTCGGAAAATAGGGCGAGAGAGCCCGCCTCAGCAAAATAGAGCGGAGCGGACAAAATTCAGTTAATCTGCGACGGAAAACCGGGCGTCGGTCAAAGTCCGCAAAAATGCCACCAATGCCCGCTGGTCCCGGGCGTCCAAGGGCACTCCGCCATCTGGATGTTTAGCCAAGTTCGGGTCCAGGGTCGCGCTGCGGCGTACTCCGGTTGAATAATGCCTGACGACCGCTTCCAAAGTGGGAAACCGCCCGTCATGCATATAGGGAGCGGTAAGGGCGACGTTGCGCAAGGAAGGCACCGCGAATTTGCCGGCGTCCGCGGCTTTACCCGTAACTAGCGCCCGCCCCAAATCGGAAGCAACGACGTCCAAGCCGTTATTGGCAAAGTTCAGGCTCTGGAACAAGGGGCCACCGTGGCAATGAAAACAGTCCGCACCAAATTGGCCCAGCCGCGGATCGCATTCCGTGGAAAATAGTTGAAAACCACGCTGCTCTTCATCGCTGAATTTTTCTTCGCCACGGATTACGCGGTCAAATTTCGCGTTGAAAGAAGTCAGGGTTAACAGATAATTTTCCAATGCCAGAGCAATTTTTTCTGAGGTGATTTCCGGGGAACCAAACGCTGCCGCAAATTGCGCCGGGTAGGTGTTTGGAGTGGCTGGCTTTAACGATCCACCACCTTCCGCAGTGGAGGAGATCGGGTAAATGGGACTGGATAATTTGGTCACCAGGTTGGTCAACGTCTCGTGCATTTCTATGGGGTTTTGGATTGGCTGCAAAACCTGATCGCGGAGACTTTTGGCTCTGCCATCCCAAAAAAATTCCTTTTTCCAGGCGAGATTAACCAACGCCATGGCATTTCTAGTGCCGATTTTATTTTCCGCGCCACGAGCCGTGCGTTGCCCATCCGTGAAGGCTCTTTCCGGGTGATGGCAACCAGCGCAGGATTGCGCGTTGTTCAAGGAAAGTTGCTTGTCGTAAAACAATTGTTTTCCCAATTCCACGCGCGCAACCGTCAGCGGGTTATCTTTTGGCAATTCTGGCAGGGGAAAGATGGCGCTCATTTTGAATTCATAGGGCGTGAAGATGGCCGGCAAATAAAGTGGCTGAGGATGCGCGATGGCGATGTCTGTATCCGATGATGAACAAATCCGGTGGAAACGAAACGCACCGGGCAGATTACCGGTCAGAGCTTTTGCCAGGGGATCACCATCCCGTGAATGGGTGGAGGAACCATCCTTTGCGAAGGAGATCGGGTGCGGAGCATTGAGCAATGTAGCCAGGTCAAAATCCAGTTCCAGCCTGGTTTCATGGATGATTTTGAAGGGCGCGGCGACCGTGATCATTACCGAGTTCGTATCGCGAGCCAGATGGAAAGACCAGCCGTCGAGTTCGCCCCGGGCATTGCGCCATAAGCCCTCCGCCGCGAGAAAAATATACCCCCCTTGCCAACTCCAGTGCAGTCCATTCATGTTGGGGTTCAAGGGGTGATGGGCGGGGAATTTTGCCGGGTCGGCGTGGTTCAGGTCAGGATTAAGACCGACGCGAAAGCGAACCGCGCAGAAATTTTCCGGGGGGATATTTTCCAAGCGAATCAGATTCCGGTTCTGCTCATAATCCAGCCAGGCAATCGAATTGGAAACAGTGAACCAAATGCCATCGGGTCGTTGCAGAGCAAACTCGCTGGCGAACCAGCTAACTCGCGTGATCGAATACGTCTCGCCTGCGGCGGTCTGATAGCGAAGCGATGCAGGCTGGAGCATTTCGCCATTTATTTTCGGGGTAATCTGGATTTGCAGGGTGACGGCTGGCAATCCGGTTACCAGGCAGACAGCCAGCCAGATTAAGCTGATGATTCTGACGACATTCATTAGGTTTCGCAGCGGTGCATATTCCGGTTCCTCATTCAACTTTGCCGGTTCGCTGCCTATGAACAGGCAACGCTTTTGTATGCTCCCCGTCATTCATCAAAGCAAGTGAGATAGCGTCCGTGACCAGAGAGGATTGGCTACGGATCAAAATTTGCAACCGATGTCCGGGCGACGCGGTAGAAGCGCTGGGTGTCATTCATAATGTTGGTGTAGCTGGCGGTGTTTAGAAAAGCCGAAACACCGGTCGAGTTGGTATTCCAGGTCGAAAAATTGGTGGTGGACTGCACCATATAACTGCCACCCTCGAGGGCATTCCAGGTTAAGGTAACGGTGCCACTTCTTACAGCGGGAGGATTGAGTGTGGCAATTAAATTTGTGCTTCCCAGAAAGTTGGTCGCGACGGTTTCAGAAATGGACGTGACTTTACCTCCGGCAGGACTGCCGTAAAAGCCGCGTCCGATGTTGTAGGGGAAAACGGGAACCCCATTGGATGATATGGCCACGAAGTAGGCGTAGGTGCCGCCGGGAAATTCCGGGGTGACACACCAGCGTCCGTTGTATTCATCCAAGTCGAAAGTGTTGGTGCCTGGCACATATTTCAGTCCGGTGACAGCATTGGTGAGGTCGCCCAGGTAGGCATTGTCTTCCATATAGGTGCCAACGGGGTAGAAACTCAAATTGGCCGGTCCCGCGGAACTGGAGCCATATAGGCGAACCGCCCAGGCGGGGGAGGTGCTGCGCAACGTGTTGGTGAGGTTATCGGACCCGGATTGACCGTTGCGCAAGACGTAGCCGGAAATCATCCGGCGCACGCCGCTGGAGGCGTCGTTGGAAACAGCGTAACCATATGGCCCATAAATCGGGTATCCGTCAGAAACCCACCCGAGGATCGGCGAGTGTTTGACGGGAGGCGTGGTGGATTCTGAGTAAATCTTGGTCGAGGCATTGAAATCCACATGATCGCCCAGCAGATACCGCAATCCGGGAGGATTCGCATGGTAATGATGCTGCCCGCCGGCTTGATGCGCATTGTTGGCGTCAAAGGTCACGCCCTCATTCACGTAGGCATCGCGGAACCAGCGGTAAGCCCCCGAGTTGCCGATGTTTACATTGGTGGTGCCGTTCCAGAAGTAGGCATCCCAACTGTTGAACATGACCACCCCATCCACAAAAACACCAATCGGGCCGCCGCCATTAAGCGATTTAGTGGCCGGAACAGAACTGGCGCGGGGAATTCGGTAAAGTAATTTTTGATTGGTGGGGTAACTGGGAAAGGCGAGCAAATGGGCGGCGTTTAGATACCAGGGGCCCATCACCACACTGGCGAGGCCGGAACTGTAAACATAAACCCAACTGGCCGAGGAATACACGCCCTGCACCCCGCAATATACCGGCGTGGATTGCGCGGTGGAGCCAGTGCTCCAAGTAGTGGCCGAGGTGCCACTGGTTTTATTGGCGTCACTGGTGTAGATGCGGGCGTATTTGCCCGCGTACGTCGTTAGCCAGCTATTGGTGCGGGGATCATTCGCGCGGGCCGCTTGGGTGAGCAGCACGGCGGCGATTTCCAGGATTGATACTATTCGGGGCAGGATCATTTTCATGGCGGCAGGATACTCCAAGCTACCTTAAGAAAACGTGAAGTTAACCATTGGTTGTTCTTTAGGCGAAAAATTACCGCTTAATCCTGGCTTAAGGTTCGTTTTGCGAAAGTGACTCCGGTGCGAACTTGTGTTATCTGTGCCGCCATCTTATGAGAATTTTGATCGTTGAAGACGAACCGGACTTGCTGGCCAGTCTCGCGCAGGCGCTTCGCGAGGAGGGGTACGCCGTGGATACTTCAGACAATGGGGACGATGGGCTGTTTAACGCCGAAGGGACGGACTACGATGCCATTGTGTTGGACGTGATGTTGCCCGGATTGGATGGATGGGAAATCCTCAAGCGATTGCGCAAAATTAAAAAAACCCCCGTCCTCATGCTGACTGCACGGGATCAAACCCGCGACCGCGTGAAAGGTCTCGACACCGGCGCGGATGATTATGTCATCAAACCTTTCGATCTGGCTGAGGTTTTTGCGCGCCTCCGGGCCATTATCCGCCGCAGCACCAATAAGACGACAAATTTGATCGAAATTGGACAGGTAAAAGTTGATACCGCCGCCCGCCAGGTTTTCTATCTGGATAAAATAATTGAGCTTACGGCCAGAGAATATGCGTTGGTGGAATATCTTGCGCTACATCGCGGGGTGGTGGTCACGCGCACGCAGTTATACGAACACCTATTTGACGAGAACGACAGTTCGCTATCCAACTTGCTGGATGTTCACGTTTCCAATATCCGTAAAAAGCTGGGCGCTGATTTCATTATCACCCGGCGTGGCCATGGCTATTGCATCGCATGAGGATTTTAAACTCCATGAAGTGGCGCCTGCAACTCTGGTATGGATTGATTCTCCTGGTGGTGCTGGTGGGATTTGGCGGCACGGCGTATCAGTTGGAGCGCAACCGCCAACTCCGTCGCATTGATGCCGAGTTGCATCGCCGCATTGGCGTGGTGGGGAACGCTTTGCATCGCCCGTCACAGCGTGATTTTAATGCCGGAGGTCCGCCCGTGGGCCCCCCGCCACACGGTCGGGACCCGCAAGACCTGCCGTTTGACGCACCGCCTCCGGAGCAACTTTTGCCGGATGGTTCGCCGGAGCGGGATTTTCGCCGTCCCAAGGACCTGGTGCTACGCGAACAGGACGCGCGATTTTTTGACCCCGCCGATCCCAATAAGTTTTATTTTGTGATTATCGGCCGCGATGGAAACGAGTTGGCGCATTCGACCAACACGCC
>CAISVF010000408.1 GCA_903888765.1 uncultured Verrucomicrobia subdivision 3 bacterium
ACTCTACTCAACTCCAAACCATCAACACTCAACAAACACATGAACAACCGATACGACTTCGTTTACCTCTTCGACTGCAAAGACGGCAATCCCAATGGCGACCCTGACGCCGCGAACGCGCCGCGCATTGATCCACAGGACATGCATGGCCTGGTTTCCGACGTTTGCCTCAAGCGCAAAGTCAGAAATTTCTGGGGCCTTTATCCACCTGCGCCAAACGGCTACGGAATCTTCATCAAAGAGAGCGCCGTGCTGGGCAACACGCTCCAAAGTTCGCACGATACGCTCATCGCGCGGCTCTGCCGTGAACTCATTGCGGAGTTGGAGGAAAACCATCTCCTGTCGGCAGATGACGCGAAGAGTCTCACCGATTCGTTGGCGGACATCGGTTCAATACCTGAAAAGAAGCGCCCCGATTCGCCGGAGAAGTGCATGGCCTATGTGACCGATCTGTGCAAAGGGAAGTTTGAGTGTTCGACCCTAGGAGCCAAGACTCTGGATGCGTTGTTGGGCGCACAGGGTTTTCCAGATGAAAGCCGAAGCGCAATCCGTGACATCACATTAACAGCCGAGCAGAAATCTGATCCAGAGAAAGCCACAAAAGCGATTGAGAAGGCCGCAGCGGATGCCGCGCCACGCGGAACGAAACCACAGGTCAAGGCAGCGGTTCAGGCTGCGCTTGAAAACGCCTCGCCCGATGCGCTGCTCAAGTCGCGATTCTCCAAGATGAAGATGGAAGAAGCGAACCGGGACGCCCTCTGCCAGACCTTTGCAGACGTGCGGACATTTGGAGCGGTCGTCTCCACGGACGGCCCGTTGAAAGGCAGTTTCTACGGACAGATTCGCGGCCCGCTTCAAATCACGTTTGCCGAAAGCCTGGATAAGATTCTCCAACTCGACTTCTCCATCACCCGCTGCGCCGTGGCCAATGAGGCGGAAGCGGAAAAGAAAGGAGACGACAACCGCACAATGGGTCGCAAGCATACGGTGCCCTACGGCCTCTACCGCTGTCACATCCATTTCTCGCCTGCATTTGCGGCCAAAACTCGCTTCACCTACGCTGATATGGATAACTTCCTGTTTGCACTGACCCGCTGCCTCGGCGATTACAATGTGGACGGTTCGTCCGCCCGCCCCGGCGGAATGCGCGTGGTCGGCCTCGTGGATTTCCAGCATTCCTCCGCCCTTGGAAACGCCCCGGCCCACAAACTCTTTGATCTAGTGGAAGTGACCGGCAAGAAAAAGTCTGGCACCGAACCTGACTCCAAAGTTTTCGCTTCAACGGGCAGCGAGTTTCCGCAGGGGCTTAGCGACTACGCCGGCAGCGCACCCGATGGCGACATTTATGCCGAGACAAACAAGTATGGCCAGGTCGTTGCTTGCACAACCACCAAGCCCGCACCAAAAGACGGGAATCAACCAGTTTCCCCGATAAACGCTCGCCGTTTAGTTTGGGAAATTGAGGAATTAAAGTGAAATTGCCGTTTGCGCCGGGTGTCACTAGGAAGCGGCGCAGACTGGCATTTGTCAGAAACATCGGCTACATATTAAACCATGAGTGTGAAAGAAATCCTGTTGGAAGTGGCGGAAAAGCTGCCGCCGGACGCCACGCTCGTTGATGCCATTTACGAGTTGGAATTCCGGCAGGCGGTCGAGGCGGGGTTGGCCGAACTGGATCGGGGCCAAGGCGTACCGATTGAAGAGGTCAAAGCCAAAATCGCCGCATGGGCTGGAAAATAATCATCGCTCCGTCGGCGCAGGCGGATCTGAAGGACATTGTCCGCTACATCGGCCAGCATAATTCCGATGCGGCGGTGCGGGTGGGTTATGAATTGATCACGCGCGCCGAAAGTGTGGCGGCCTTCCCGGAAGTCGGGCGCGTGGTGCCGGAGTTCCGGCAGCCGAATCTGCGCGAGGTCATTTGCCGGTCATATCGTGTCATCTACCGGCTGCGGCGCGACGAGCAGCGGATTGATATTGTCCGGTTCTGGCACGGGGCGCGCGGCTTCCCCCACATTCCCGGCGGAGGCTGAAAATGCCAGAATCACTGCCCCTCTCGCTCCTGAACGATTATCTGTACTGCCCCCGCCGGGCCGCCCTGAAAGTCGTCGAAGGTTGGCGCTCCGCCAACCAGCACACCCATCGCGGCGACCTCGTTCACGAACACGCAGATCTCCCCGGCTACGACATACTCCAGGGCGTCACCCTCCTGCGCGCCTTGCCGGTATTCTCCGAAACCCTGGGTCTGAGCGGCAAATGCGATATTGTGGAGCGCCACCCGGACCGCACCCTGGTGCCCGTCGAATTCAAACTCGGCAAGCGCCGCCAATGGCAGAATGATGACGTCCAGCTCTGCGCCCAAGCCCTGTGTCTGGAAGAAATGTTCGCTGCGACCATCCCCGGCGGGGCGGTTTTTCACGCCGATAGCAAGCGCCGCCGGTTGGTGGAGTTCACCCCCGCCCTCCGGCAGAGCACCCTGGCGGCCATCGCCGATCTTCACGCGCTGCTGGCTGCCGTGGCGATGCCGTTGGCAGAGTTCAAGCCCGCTTGCGAGCACTGTTCACTCTTCGAGATTTGTCTGCCCAAAGCCACCGAAAATCCCGGGCGCGCCGAACGCGCCGCGCTCAATCTATTTCGCACCTGACCAGTCAACCGGTGCCAGCTTATGGGAGAAATCGCCCAAAATACCCTCTACCTCACCACGCCCGGCACCTATGTGGCCCGCGATCATCTCACCTTGCAGGTGGAAGTGCCCGAATATCCGGCCGACCTCCCGCCGCGCGACCGCCAGCCCAAAGCCGCCACCGGCCACCGCAAATTAAGCATCCCCATTCATCACCTGGAATCTCTCTGCGTCTTCGGCCCCAGCACGATCACGCCGCCCGCCCTGGACCTTTGCTGGGAACAGGGAGTCGCCGTCAACTTCCTCAGTGAATTCGGCTATCTTCAGGCCCGCCTCACCGGCGTGGCAGATACCAGTGTGACCCTGCGTCGCGCCCAGTTTCGCGCCGCCGACCTCCCCGCTCGCTGCGCTGCCATCGCCCGCCAGATCATTGCCGGCAAACTCCAGAACAGTCGCAACTCCCTCTTGCGCGCCGCCCGTGAGACGGAGGAGGCTCCGGAGCGCGAGCGCTTGGGCATCGCCACCGACGCGCTCGCCCGCCAGATCCAGGACCTCGGCCGCTGGTCCCCGGAGGATTTGGGCCAGGCTGGTGCG
>CAISVF010000409.1 GCA_903888765.1 uncultured Verrucomicrobia subdivision 3 bacterium
ACGATCCGCCGCACAATAAAATCACCTCTGCTTTTGTCTGTCGTCAGCAAAAAACGCCCGGGGTTAACCCGGGCGTTTGCGGAAAAGTTTTTCAACGTGTCAAAGGCACCTCATAAGCGGCTATTTGCCGCAGCAATTTTTATACTTCTTCCCACTGCCGCATGGGCAGGGGTCGTTGCGGCCGACTTTGGGGCCCGTGCGGACGGGGCGAGCCTTGGCTTGCTGTTCCGCAGCGGCGGCGGCCTCGCTCACCACATCACTGGCCTTGGGGGCAGCACTGCCGCCACTTGTCCCAGTGCTGGTGCCACTGCCAAACGCGCTGGTGGAGGTGTGCAAGGTCTGCTGCGGCGCGTTGCGGAGGAAGTTTTCGAACGCCATGAGACTCGACGCACTGCGAAACACGTTGTGGCAGATCTCGGTTTTGACGTTGACCATCAGTTCGTCAAAAATCTTGAAAGCCTCGGCCTTGTATTCCAGCAAGGGATCCCGCTGGCCGTGGGCGCGGAGGCCGATGCTGTGGCGCAGGCTGTCCATTTCGTAGAGATGCTCCTGCCACAGCTTGTCAATCGCCTGCAGAATCGTATAGCGCTCGACAGTCGCCAGCTTGTCCGGCTCCTCAAAGCTGACCTTCAGCTCGTAAGCCTTGCGAATGCTGTCACTGATGAAATTACAGACGGCGAACTGGGCCGGGCTCAAGCCTTCAAAGACCGAGCCTTCGACCGGCACTTCCTTGCCGGAGTGGGCCGCCTTGATAATTTCGCCTTCCGGCAGGCCGAGGGGAAAATTCAGGTTCACCCAATCCGCCAGGGAGCGGAGCCGCCATTCAGCGACCTCGGTGGTGGCGGCCGTGAATTCCTCAATCTTGAGAATCACCACTTCCTCGATGATGTCCATGAGCCGGTCGCGAACATCATCGCTATTGATGATTTCGTTGCGGAAACCGTAAATGACTTCCCGCTGTTTATTCATCACGTCATCATATTCCAGCGTGCGTTTGCGCTGCTGAAAATTATGACCTTCGACGCGCTTTTGCGCCTGCTGAATGGATCGGTTAAGCAATCCGTGCTTGAGCTCCTCCCCCTCCTCCAAGCCCATCCGCTCCATCAATTTCACAATGCGATCGCTGCCGAACAGACGCATAAGATCGTCCTCAAGCGAAATGAAAAAGTGAGAGCTGCCGGGATCGCCCTGACGTGAACAGCGGCCGCGCAACTGACGGTCAATGCGACGCGATTCGTGGCGCTCGGTGCCCAGGACATGCAAACCACCCACGGCGGGAACGCCTTCACCCAGCTTGATGTCGGTGCCGCGACCGGCCATGTTCGTCGCGATGGTGATGGCCCCGCGCTGGCCGGCGCGGGAGACGATCTCGGCTTCCTGTTGATGATATTTCGCGTTCAGGACCGAGTGAATCAAGCCCTCTTTTTTCAGCATCCGGGACAGCATTTCGCTGGTTTCAACCGAGATGGTGCCCACCAAAACCGGGCGGCCCTGCAAGTGGAGTTCCTTGATTTCACGGACCACGGCATTGAATTTTTCGCGGCGCGTTTTGTAAACTGAATCATCCGCATCCTTGCGGATGTTGGGCTGGTTGGTGGGAATCGTCATCACCCCCAGTTTGTAGATGTCAAAAAATTCCGAGGCTTCGGTTTCCGCCGTGCCGGTCATACCGGCGAGCTTGGTGTAAAGGCGAAAGTAGTTTTGGATGGTGATGGTAGCGAGAGTCTGGGTTTCCCGCTCAATCGCCACTCCTTCTTTGGCTTCAACGGCTTGATGCAAGCCATCGCTCCAGCGGCGACCGGGCATGAGGCGACCGGTGTGCTGATCCACGATGATCACTTTATTGTCTTGAACCACATATTCGACATCGAGTTGGTAAAGGCTGTAGGCCTTGAGCAACTGCGAGATCGCATGAATCTTTTGCGCCTTGGATTCAAAGTCAGCTTGCAATTTGGCCTTGATCTCCAGCCGTTTGCGAGCGTCGGTCTCCGGACCGGCGTCCACGTCATGGAGCATGGTGGTCAAATCCGGCAAAACAAACGCATCCGGGTCCTGGGGGCTGATGAAATTGCGGCCTTTTTCCGTAAGATCGGCTTCGTGGCTTTTTTCATCCATGGCGAAAATCAGCTCTTCTTTTTCGCGATAAAGGTCCACCTTTTTCTGGTCCTTGTGCAGCTCCAATTCCGCGCGATTCATCATGCCGGCGTTTTCCGGATTTTCCAGCAGCTTCATCAAGCCTTCGGAACGCGGCTGGCCGGTTTTGACGCGGAACAGCAGCAGTCCGATCTGGTTTTCCAGCGCCTCGGCGTCCTTGACATTCGAGCCGTCCGCCGGATGCAGTTTCTTGATGAGTTCCTCGGCTTCTTTCAAGAAGCGATTGCACAGCTGCTGCTGGGCGCGCACCAGACCGTCCACGGTCGGCTTCCACTGCGCGTATTGCTCGTCAAACGTGTGCACCGCCGGGCCGCTGATGATGAGCGGGGTGCGGGCTTCATCAATGAGGATGGAATCCACTTCGTCCACGATGGCGAAGTAATGACCGCGCTGCACCTGCTCCTCCTTGCGGAGAGCCATGCCATTGTCGCGCAGATAATCAAAGCCAAATTCCGAGTTGGTGCCGTAGGTGATATCGCAGTAATACTGCTCGCGCCGAATCCGGGGTGGCTGGTCGTGCAAAATCACGCCGACGGTCAGGCCGAGAAATTTATAGACGGCCCCCATCCATTCGGCGTCGCGCGCCGCTAGATAATCATTCACCGTCACGACGTGCACCCCGCGCCCGGTGAGCGCGTTCAAATAGACCGGCATGGTACTGACGAGCGTTTTTCCCTCGCCGGTGGCCATTTCGGAAATATGCCCATGATGCAGCGAATAGCCGCCGATGAGCTGGACATCGAAGGGCACCATTTCCCAGCGAAGCGGATGCTCGCGGACAATCACATCTGTTCCGCACAGGCGGCGGCAGGTGTTTTTGACGACAGCGAACGCTTCCGGCAGAATTTCATCCAGCTTGCGGGCAAGTTCGGCCCGGTCCTCAATCTGGGAAAGTTCCGCCTTCCAGGCGGCGGTCTTGGCCCGCAGTTCGTCATCGGACAACTTCTGCAAGCCCGTCTCAATTTCATTGATCCTCGCCACGACCGGGCGGATTTTCTTCACGTCGCGGTCGTTTTTTGTCGGAAAAATTTTTCGGAAAAAATTCACAGTTATCTTTCAGTCACTATGGTTAAAAAATGAAGGGATACGCTACGCGACGCCGCGCACAGCGTCAAAGCGAAACGGGCTTTTTTAAAGGCCCGTTTTTCACCGGCTAGCTTGTCATCTTGCTTTTCAGGTGGATTCCGGTCGCGTAGGCTGGTGAAAAACAATCATGGCAGACCAATCCAACGCCGCCCGCCAACGCTGGCCGCAGCAGATCAAATACATCATCGGCAACGAGGCGTGCGAGCGCTTCAGCTATTACGGCATGACCGGCATTCTCGCCGGGTACATCAGCGGAACCTTGCTGGCGGGCGGATTGGGACGGACGGAGGACTATGCCACGACCATCATCTCGCTCTTCAAATCCGTGAACTACTTCACCCCGCTGCTGGGGGCGTGGCTTTCAGATAAGATTCTCGGGCGCTACAAGACCATTTTCTGGGTCTCGCTCTTTTATTGCGCCGGCCACGGCACACTGGCGTGCAGCGATTTTTTCGGGCCGGAAGGCAAGCTCAACTGCCTCTTTATCGGGCTCACGCTGATCGCGTTCGGCTCCGGAGGCATCAAGCCCTGCGTCTCGGCGTTCATGGGCGAGCAATTCAAGCCCGAGCAATCCCACCTGATGCAGAAGGCCTATGGAGCATTTTACTGGGCGATCAACTTCGGCTCCTTCTTTTCGTTCCTGGTGGTGCCCTGGGTGAAGAATCATCACGGCTACAGCCTGGCCTTTGGCGTGCCAGGCATTTTAATGGCCATTGCCACCTTTATTTTCTGGCGCGGTAAAAAACTCTACATCATTGTGCCCACGAACCGGGAGAAAAAGCACACTGGCTTTTTTAAAGTGGTATTTACCACGCTGTTTCAGCTCCGGCAACCGGGCAGAAAATTCTGGGACAGCGCCCGGAGCCGTTTCACGGAGAATGAGGTAGCCGCTGCGCGCTCGGTGTTTCCGATTCTTTTCGTCTTTGCCACTATTCCGATGTTCTGGTCCCTCTATGACCAAACCAACTCCACCTGGGTTTTGCAAGGGAACAAAATGGCGAACGTGAACATCCTGGGTTTGGATGTGGGCGGAGAGCAGATGCAGTCGCTTAACGCGCTGCTAATCCTCTTTTTTGTGCCAATTTTCACGCTGTTCATTTACCCTAGGCTGGGCCGGTTTGCCTCGCCGCTGAAGCGCATGAGCTATGGCCTTTTCCTGGCTGCAGTCGCCTTTGTGCTGGTGGCATTTTTGCAAAAACGTCTGGAAGCGGGCGAGCACTTGAGCGTATTGTGGCAGACGTGGCCTTATGTGGTGGTTACTGCCGCGGAAGTGCTTGTCTCGACGACCGGTTTGGAATTCGCCTTCCGCGAAGCCGCGCCAGAAATGAAAAGCATGATCATGAGTTTTTGGCTGCTGACGGTAGCCGTCGGCAATCTATTCACGGCGCTTCTGACAGCTGTGCTCGCGCACGCCCTGACCAATGAAGGCGGCAATGCCTCGGTGAGCAGCGGCCGGTTTATGCTGTTCGCAGAGATGATGTTTGGCGTGGCGATTCTCTTCAGTCTGATTGCCAGCTCTTATCATTACCGGGACAAGGCGGCGGCATTGGGGAAATGAGTTCCCCAAGCCATTCGAAGACCATTGCAGAATTGCTTTGGCCGGAGCATTTTTGCAGAATCGCTGCCATGATGTTTGCCAATTCATTTATTCCGGTATGAAATTGGCGAGACATTTTTATCGGCTCGCTGGAGTGATTAGTTTTTGGTTGCTGGTTTCCGGGCTGCGGGTGGAAGCGCAGGGACTGCCGGGGCTGCAAATACAAGTTGCGCCCAGCGCCAGCGCCTTGCTCGTCAGCAATTCGCTGACGTACACCATCAACCTGACCAATTTGACCGGCTTGAATTTGGTAAACATCCTGGTAAGCAACGCACTGCCATCCTCGGTGCAAATTACCAGCTACACGGCAACGCAGGGAGTGGCTACCAATTATAGCGGGGTCATCCAGTTTTATCTCAGCAGCCTGGTTAATGGTACGGCGGCGCAACTCACCCTTAACGTAGAGCCGACGGTAGCCGGTTTGCTCACCAATACCGTGACGTTCTCCACCGTGTATGGATTGGGGCTGACCAATTTTCCCGTCACCAATCTGGTGGTGCAAGTGACCAATGCACCGCCGCCGCAGGCGGATTTGAGCGTGGCCATCACCGGGCCGGTGCAGGTGGTGATCACCAATGACTGGATCACGTATGGCGTGAGTGTGACCAATGGCGGTCCGGCCTCGGCGAACGCCAGCTTGACGAACACCTTGCCGTCCGGGGTGCTATTCTTGGGCGTATTTCCCGCGAATCCAGCTCCCACGATCATCGCCAGCAATTATATTTTTGATCTGGGAACGCTCGCGAGCGGTGCCTATACCAATTTGCAATTCACCATCCAGCCCACCAATTCCGGTATCGTGACCTTGTCGGCGTCGGTCGGTGCCTTGGGAGTTTTGGATACCAGTCTGGCCAATAACCTGGTCAGCACCAATCTGGTGGTAACAAATTATTCCCCCGGCACGCTGGTGGCGGTGACCAATTTCGGGCAAACCATAAATCTGCAAAACGGTCTCACCGAACAATCAATCTGGCTGACGAACACCGGGGCGGCATCGGTGGCTGCCGCGCGGATAGTTGTTACCGGGGTCACCAATAAGTTGTTTAATGCGGTCGGCACCAATAATGGCAATCCCTTTGTTTATTTTAGCGCTCCCTTGAATCCCGGCCAGAATGCCGGATTGCGGCTGCAATATTCTCCCCGAACCCTTTTCCCATTTACCAACGGACAACTCCACGCCTTCCCGGTGCCGCTGCCGAATTGGAAGCCGCCTAAAGTTTTAAGCACCCGCACGAATATCAATCCGACGCGCATTGCCAAACTGGCTGGTGGTAACATGGTGGTTGAATTTCCGGCCACCAACGGTGCCACTTATACGATTGTTTACAGCGACAATGTGTTGTTTTCCAACGCCCAGATCGCACCTCCAGCGATGGTGGCTCCGGCGAATCGCGTGCTATGGCTGGATTACGGCCCGCCCGCCACCGTGAGCCTGCCGACGAACACCGCGCGGTTTTATCGCGTTTTTCAAAATCCCTGAGCCATGGCAAAATCGTTTTCATGTCTGCCAAGAATAAATCGCTCCGGTCAACTGCCGATATGGGCACTGGCCATCTGCTTTGTTAGCTCGACGATTGAGGCGTTGGCGCAGCCGGAAGTTTATGGCTCACCGGATTCCAGCCGTTTTATTCGGATTCCGAAGGATGCGGAAGATTGGACCCGTCACTTCCGGCTGGGAGCCCTGGCGGGTTTTAATATTGGCGCGAGCTTTCACGAGGCGGGGGTTTTCAACGTTTCCGGGAACAATGTGGCCAGCGGGATTTATGACGATGGTTATGTGCTGGTTGATCAGACCGGTAATGCCGGCGGTTACACCAGTTACTGGGGTTACAATCAGTCCTCGCAATACAATGCGGCGGCGCAAACCTTGACCCTGCATAGTGCGGCTAGTTTCACCACCGCCGGTAGTGCGAATGTGGACGGCGGGATTTTTCCCGGCTTCGACCTGGCCTATGGTGATAATTATTGGTACTGGAAACACGCCCGCGTTGGCTGGGAACTAGGTTTCGGTCTGCTGCCGGTCAGCATCAGCGATAGTCATGCGCTTGCCGCCACCATCAACCAGACCGCCTATGCTTTTGATACCGGCGGCATTCTAATGCCGGGCGCGCCATATCAGGGTGGCCCCAGCGGGCAGGGGCCCTTGCTCAATGCCGCAGGCAAACCCTTGTCCGGTCCATCCAGTCCACCACTCGGCACGGTCACCGGTTCGCGCACTTTGGAGGTCATGCTTTACACGATCAGATTGGGCCCCACTTTTTACTGGGATTTGACGGATCGGGTCGGCATGTCCTTGGGTGGCGGTCCGGCGATGGGCATAGTTTCGGGTGAATATCGTTACAGCGAAACCATTGTCACCGGCGCTAATTCCGCGCAGAACTCGGGACATTTTGGTGCCACCGACATGGTTTATGGCGCGTATGTGAACGGAACGCTGCTGTACCATGTCCAGGATGCCGGACGGAACGCCGACATCTATATCGGTATTCAATATATGCCTCTGGGCAAAGCCGGTTTCAGCGGGCCAGGCCGGACTGGGCAACTGAATCTGGATGGCCAGATTTACCTCTCTGCCGGCATCAGTTGGCCGTTTTGAAGCGCGGAAATATGTTTTTCACCTTGTATTTTATTCATGCAGCGACTGGGCAAAAATAACGGCCGTTATGACGGGGAAACGATAGATATCTCCGCCGTGTTAAAGGAGATTCAAGTTGCTGCCCTGTCGCACGGATGGCAGCAGGAAGTTATCCATGCGGATGGCCGCTTTCCATGGCTCGCGCTGCATCGTCCGGCGCTTGCCTTGCCCGCTTCCCATGCTCCGCTTCGCATTTATCTTTCCGCTGGCATTCATGGGGATGAACCGGCCGGCCCGCTGGCAGTGCGAACTCTGATTTGCGAGAACTTGTGGCCGGCTAACCTGGAAATTTTCCTCCTGCCGTGTTTGAACCCGCATGGATTTGAGCGCAACCAGCGTGAGAATCCGGATGGCATTGATTTGAACCGGGATTATCGCAATCCCAGATCCGCTGAAATTCAGGCCCATCTGCTTTGGCTCGCGCGGCAGCCACGCTTTGATTTTTATCTCTGCCTGCACGAAGATTGGGAATCTAAGGGGTTTTATCTGTACGAACAAAATCCCGACCAATTGCCTTCGTTAGCGGCTAAAATCATCGCGGCTGTCGAGCCGGTTTGTCCGATTGATCTTTCCGAAATCATTGAAGGGCGGGCGGCCCGGGGCGGCGTCATCCATCCGCAGATTAATCCGCAGACGCGGCCGGATTGGCCGGAGGGTCTGTATCTCATTACACAAAAATCGCGGCTCGGTTGCACGCTGGAAGCTCCATCGGATTTCCCCTTGGCTGCGCGGGTGAATGCGCTGGTCGCGGCAGTCTATGCCACTCTTAGTGCTTAACCACTGATGTTTCCGATGCTTCTGGTTTCATTAAAAATCGGCGCGCTATCCGATGCTACGCAATCGTTGGTGGAGGAATTTTGCCCATGAGCAAACCAGCCAAATCACAGTGGGACTTCGGGGAATTATTTTCACCTGCCGAAACGCGGAAGGTTCTGTCGGTTTGGGAGCTCACCTCGGACATCAAGCGCTTGTTGGAAAAACAGGTTGGCTCGATCTGGGTCAGCGGGGAGATCACCAATCTTCGCGTGCAGAATTCCGGGCATGTTTATTTCACGCTCAAGGATGTTGCGGCACAGCTAAGCTGCGTTTTGTTCCGAGGCACTTCCGCGGCCCAGCGCGCCCTCCTGGCGGACGGGAAAAAGGTTTTATTACAGGGTGAGGTAACGGTTTACGAAGCTCGCGGGCAATATCAGCTCATTGTGCGTACCGTGGAGATGCAGGGGGTTGGCGCGCTGCAAATTGCCTTCGAAAAACTGAAGGGGAAACTTGCCGCCGAGGGATTATTTGCGCCGGAGCGCAAGCGTCCGTTACCCCAATTTCCCCAGCGCATCGGGTTGGTGACTTCTCCGACCGGGGCGGCTATTCGAGATGTGCTGAATGTCGTCCAGCGGCGCCAGCCGGGTCTGGAAGTCCTGCTCGCCCCATGCCGCGTGCAAGGGCAGGAGGCGGCGGGGGAAATTGCCGAAGCCATCCGCTTGTTGAACGCGTTCAGTCAGAGAAATCCAGCTACGGGCATCGATTTGATTTTGCTAACCCGTGGCGGCGGGTCGCTGGAAGATTTATGGGCTTTCAACGAGGAGCCGGTGGCGCGGGCCATTTATGAATCCGCCTTGCCGGTGGTCTCCGCGGTAGGACATGAAATCGATTTTACCATCGCGGATTTTGTGGCCGATGTACGGGCGGCGACCCCGAGCGCGGCGGCGGAAATCATCACGGAAGGTGTTTTTGCCAGCCGCGAATTTGTGCATGCCGCACCGGCCATGATGCAGCGCATCATGCGGCGCAAGTTGGAATACGAAACAGAGCAGGCCAGCTCTCTAGCTGGCAGATTGGCACGTCTGCATCCACGGCGGAAACTGAATGAGGCGCTGCAGCGGTTGGATGATCTGCAAGCCAGCTTGTTGCATGGTTTAAAAACGGCAGCGCGCGCGCGCCGTCTGATTTTTGAAAATCTGGCCGGCCGGTTTTGGCGTGCCCGGCCGGCACTACATTTAAAGCAGCGCCGCGAAGCCTTGCGGCAACTGAAAAAAAGGTTGCAAGCGCTGGGGCCGGAACAGGTGCTGCGGCGCGGCTACTCCATTACGCTGGATGCAGATACCGGAAAAGTGCTGCGCGATGCGGCTCGCCTGAAATCCGGACAGCGCCTGCGCACCCGCCTGGCAAAGGGCGAAATCAAAAGCGCGGTGGAATAAAATTTCACCGCGCCAGCGGTGCCGGATGGCCGATCAAAAGCCAACGGAAGAGCGCGTGCCTTGCTTGCCAATTTCTTTTTCGCCCTCCCACACCTGAACACCCGCTTTAGGATCATTCAGCGAAAGCTGGAAACTATAGGTGGTTCGTCGGGTGCTGCCAGCCCGGTCCACGGTTTCTATGATTTTCCCCGAGAGGGTGAAATCCGGCAGCCGGGTGGACTTCTGGTCGCTCAGGAATTCTTTTTCCTGCTGGTAGCCGATGGCTTTTGTGTCCACGGTCTTGGTTTGCGCCTTGCCGCTTTGCAGCAGGGCAATGCTGATTTTTTTGGTCAGCAAATCGGTGTCCACCTGCTGGCTGGTATTATTCACGATGCGGCTGAGTTCCAGCAAAGCCGGCGGATTGGCTACTTTGTCCAGAGCTCCGGATTCAAGGAGTTCCTTGACAGCGGCATTGGCCGCGTTGGCGTAATCTTGAATGTTAATTTGCCCGAGGCTGACGATTTGTTCCTTGTCGCCGGTCTGCACATAATGCGCGTCTGTGGCGCAACCGGTGAACATGGCGGGACTCGCCGCCGTCAGGAGGATGAGAATAATTTTGTTTTTCATGTTATGGATGGAAATGAGTGAACTTTTCAAAAAGGTTAAAGTCAGTCAGCTTCGATGAATTTTATGCGAAAATCCCGGCACCCAGGATGCGGGGCAATGCTGGAAATGAATTTGCTTTCCTTTCCTTCAATTTGTTCGGGAATGGCTGCCGAAATGACGTTGTTGACCTGCATGCCGCTGGCGTCAAACCACTCGACCCGATACAAGAAACGCTGGAGGGAGCGGGTGTGGTTTTCGACTTCTACCTGTATTTTGAGCAGGCCGCCGGGGGTGGTGGCACGGTTGAGGCCCACGATGGCCACTTTGCGATTCAGGCTGGCGTCCGTGATCACCCGCTGGTCGGTAATCATGGTCCGCTGGCCTTCTTTTTGGGCGTTTTCGACGGTGTTGACCGTGGTGCAGCCGGCCAGCGCAAACGTTGCTGCGGCCAGGGCCAGGAAATAATATCGGGCGACTTTCATTTTAATTTGAATTGCGATACCAGCAGTGGCGTGCCGGTGTTGATGGATTTCACATAGACCACATTCACCGTGCCGTCACTGACGGTGACAGATGTTTTCATGCCGTTGGGCGTGGTCAAATCAATTTTTCGATCTGCCGGGGTGGGGATCCGGGCCACTTGAAATTCCTTGGGCAGGGTGGTCCAGGTGCGCTCATCGGCGATGTTGACGGCAATCTGATAAACTGCCGTGCCGATCTGCATGAGAAGGCCGCCCAGATCTCCGCCGCTCTGACGGGCGGCTTCATTGGCAGCATAAGCAGCGACGGCCTTGATGACGGTGGCGGCGATGGTTTTGCTGATCATGACCGGCTGCTCGTTTTTGAAATCGGTGGCTACAATGCCATCCATGCTGGCGATCAAGGCAGTGGTGGCGGAGTTGCCGCCGGCTGTCACCGTCAAACTGGAGGTGTAGTTGTCTTGCAACTTGAGCGTGGGAAACGCGGCCCCCACGTAAGAGACTTTGGAAACAATGATCGGTATGTCCACGCGGATCTGGCCGCGCGACGGGGCGCAGCCGGTTTCAAAAATCACATAAGTCAGCGCCGGAAGTGCCCGCCCCTGGATTGCCTCGTCCGCCATGGCCAAGTCTTGTTTCACAAAAGGGTTTTCCGGGGCAAACGCAGTGACCCGTTCCAACGATTTGTGGGCGCGCTCTAAATCTGAGGCGTCGGCTGCATTTGCCAGAAAATACAGGCCATCGAGATAAACCGTGAAGGGATTGACGTAATCGGCGTAGCTTTTGACTTGGTCCAAACCGGCGGTTGCTCCCGCCAGTTGGGATTGCAATTTGTCGTCATTCCTGGCTTTGTCAATAGTGGTGCGGTCCTTGCTTGCCTCGACCGCCTCCCGGGCCTCCTCAATGCGTTTTTTATTTGCCTCCACCGCGTCCTGTTGGCGTTGATAGGCATGGATTATTTCCGGGCGGGCTTTCTCAGTCTGGCCAGTGGCAAGATAATTTAGGGCCTTGTAGGTGTTCAGCATGATGCCGTCGTAGGACCGGCCTTCATAATCCAGATTGGCTTGATTGGACAACAGGGCACCGGCCTCCTGACCTACCCGCACCTTCGCTTTTTGCGCGTATTTATCAATTTTTGCTTCGGCCTGATCGAAGGCCAGGTTGCTGTCAGCATAAAGCCCAGCGGCGCGCAATACGGCACCCTGTTCGAGGCGCCACACGATGGCATCCTTGTTTTTGGCATTGCTGGTGGCCTGCTTGTTGGCCTCGGCCACCGCTTCGGTTAGATTGCCCTGTTGCCAGTGCCGGATGACTTTATTTTGCTGCTCATAGGTTTTGCAACCAGTCGCCAGCAGTCCGGCCAGACCGGCTAGCACCAGCGATTTCCAGCAGCAGACCAAGGCGGTGGTTCGGGGGGATATCATGGAAGTCTTTCTCTATGAATTGAGCGATGCCAGCCTGACTTATTGAGTTTTGCGCAGAACCGCTCCCGCCGCGATGCCGGTATCTTCCAGAATATCCGCCTTGGAAAACTTTGGCGTGATTTCGGCGATTTTCACTTTGCCTACTTTCACTTCTTCGCGGCCCAGGGATTCCTTGGTGTCGGGGTCAATCATTTCTTCCCCGAGTGCAAACACAGTGAAAACATCCCCAACGGTGACTCCAGCTCCTTCGCCGCGGTTGACGGTCACCTGGGTGTCGCGTTTCACCAATACTTTGGCGGGAAAGATCACGTCTGCCACCCGGTTGGCGATTTTTTCCGCCAGCGTGCGGGAAACCGCCACCATCATTTCATCGCTCAATTCTCCGTCTTTCACAGAGTAATCGCGCTCCTGCTGAATCTGCTTGAAGGCGTCATTGCCAGTTTGGAAATTCGCCGACTCCAGCAATTTCCCGGTAGCGGAATCGTAAATTTTCCCCACGATGGAAAAACGAAACATACGCTTGGTCGCAGTGCGGCTGGTGCCTTCAAAGGTGGCTTTTTCCACGTAATCCTGAAAATCATCCACGGTGGATACCAGCAGGTACTTTGCACCGGCCAGTTTGCCCGCTTTGGCGGCAGTTTTGGCCTCCACATTGCCGGACGCTCCCAGATCCTGCTCCTTCAGCACCTCATTTAAATCACTGCGCCCGACCACGTCAAATTTCCGGGTGGCGTTGATGCGATCAATCAACTGGCTGTCAAGGGATTCGACAATCCGGTCAAATGATGGCTTTTTATCCGGCCTGATGGAGGCGGTCAGGGATGGGGTGGATTTGATGGCTGAAACGGCCAGGGTGGCTTTTTCCTGCGCCGGGGCAATCCCGGCCAGGAGGGTGGCGCTCAAAATGGCAAAGCCGACTTTTTTAAAAGAATGGTGCATGGTTTTGGTGAAAGGTTGCTTAATAGATGCTCTTGTATAATTTCAGATTCTCCTGCGTGTCCACGCGGTAGTGGCTGTTTTTCAAAAACTCCGCCATGCCTTCAATCTGTTTAACCTGGGCATCCGAGAGTTTGCGGCTGGTATCCAGTCCGGCAAGAAATGCTGTGGTGTCTGCCCAGCGGGCAAAACCAGCTTCGCTCAATTGCAGGGCCACCCGGAGATTTTCGCCTTCGTAGATATTGATCGTGCGTTCCCAGGGCGAAAAACCTTCGCGGCTGAGCCGGATTTTATGCAAGCCCGGCCGGCTTGAAAAGGAGCCGGGCGCGGAACCGACCGCCACCCCGTCCAGTTCCACGGTTACATCCAGCGCCTGAACGGCAATGGGCTGATTGGTTATGACAAGGTGTTGGTCGGCGGTGATGCCGATGGCAGAGACCACCACCGGTTGTTGGCGCGGATCGGTCATGGAACAAGTCACCTGGAAGTTCACCCGGCCTGTCTGGACGACTTCTGCTGGCAACGTTTTAGCGGTTTTCACAATGGCGGCTGTCAACTGTTCCGCCGCGTCCTCCAGCAATTCATTGATCACGTCGCTGCTTTCCGTCTGCACCGACCCGGTTTGTCTAAGGGTTTTTTCCGCCTTGAACGAACCGCCGCGCACCGCGCCGCCCAGCGCCGCTTCCACAATTTTATATGTCACGCGCAGATGGTAGGTGGTGTTGAGCGTGCTGATGCCGTTGCCGTTGTATGTATTCTTTTCCGTGCCGAGGCTGCCGATGGAGGGGACCAGGATGTAATCCGCCCCCAGGTTTTGGGCAAGGCGGAGCGCGGAAGTGTTGTCCTCCAGCGAGCGATCCAGTTTGGTGAGTTCACCCTGAGGGGCTTGGCCGTCGGAGTAATTTTTAAGCGATCGAGTCACGTCGTCGCGGGAAATCACTGCGAAACCTTTGCCAGCAACCTGGCTGGCCACCAGATCCTCCAGCACCGCCACCTTGTCATTCAAACCTGCCGAAGCCCGGTTTTGCACCACGATGGCTATTTTGCGCTGCACCTCCCGGGGGGTGGCTTGCTGGTAGGTTTTGGTGGTTTCGATGACCTTGCGTTCCACCACGACATGCGTGGTGGTGTCTTTAAGATTGGCCGGGGTTTCAATGGAATTGTTTTGGGCTGGTGCCAGCCCGGGAAGTATCAGGGCACAGGCGACCAACCAACTGGCAGGAATGAATTTTTGCATAAGATGAGGCGGTGTGAGCGCGGTCCTCAATTTGAGGATTTACTTGGCGGTTTTCTGAGGGCTGGTGGAGATGGGAGAATTCCCCGTAGGTGCCGGCATACCTACCGGACGTCCATATTTATCCACCAAAATATCCACTGGCACTTGAATGGTGCGTCCATCCGCCGTCGTTTCGGTTTTCCACTGGCGCACCATGTGGTAGCTGGGATCAAACGGCGCAGCGACCCCGGCGGCGGCCCCTTCGACAACGCCTACTCCAAAACCTGCTGCATTGCCCGCCACCACCCCTGCTGCCGAACCAACGGCCTGTCCTGCCACCGGACCGGGGTGATAGGGGCTGGTATGGCCGTATTCCGTATTGGCGCAGCCCGCGAGCAAGGCACCGCAGGCGATCGAAAATACGCCCCCGAACCACCTGCCGTGCAAAGTCATCATATGCTTCAAAATTCCTTTAATTAGGCAAACGTTCGTCCAGTTAAATCACTCCACAACTAGGGCTTTATGCCCCAGGCGTCAAGCGGATTTGGTGCTTGCGACGCGCCCTCTACTACCTTGGACGAGTGGTTGCGTAGCACTTTTCCATTACCGTTTACAACTGCGCAGGGGAATAGTTGGTTATTCATTTGGTCGAAAAGGACCGCAGTCCGCCAACGACCCCATTTCACTCTTGCCAGCTTGGGCGAAAAACATTGCAACCCGATGTCCGGAAACCCCACCGCGAGCATATTGCCCCCGACTTCAGGATAATACGGCACGTCTGCATGGGGTGATCGGAGTTGAGCCGATGCCAGAGGCATCAGCGTATGGGCAGCGAGGGTTAAGAATGCAAGCTAGTGAATGTATTTCCTTTGGGCTTTACTTTTGTTGGTCATTTGAAGGTCTCTGGCAAAGCGGATTGAAACTGGTAAGTGCCTGAACCAACTGCATAGCTCGCAGCGCCGTTCTCCATGCGAATGAACTTCACGCCCTTTGAGTTGCTGGCAGGCTGGCCGGATTCAGTCACTCCGACCGCATCCTTCGCCGGCACATAGACCGTGGCCGTGGTGTTGGCGGGAATTGTGACCTCCATGGTCAGTTTTTCTCCATGGCGTTTCCAGTTGCTGATGATGCGGCCGGGCATGGAATTGTAGCTGCTTTTCACCCACTGCATATCTGGCACAACTTGTGGACGGATGATGATCCGGTCAAATCCGACGGCCGCCGGATCCGGCTGAATGCCGCCCAGCCAGTTCATGAACCATTGACTCACCGAACCAAACATCGGGTGATTATGGGAATAGGTGTTTTGGCTGAAAGCCCAATGTTCCCATAACGTCGTGGCACCGTTGGCCAGCATCCAGCCCCACCCCGGAAAATTCGTCTGCGACACCATGCTGTAAGCCACATCCGCGTGCCCTCCGCGCGACAGGACGTCCAGCATAAACTTCGTGCCATAGATGCCGGTGGAAAGATGACCTTTCCATTCATCGCGAATATTCCCCAGGAGAACGTCCAGCACCTTGCCTTGCTCGGCCGCCGGCACGAGCTCCGAATAAAGTGCGAATGCCTGACTGCCTTGCGTGCCGGGGCCGCCCCGGAGCGTGGCGGCATTTAAAAATTTCCGTTGCCAGGCCAGCCGGGATTTTTCGGCAATCCTCTCAAACTCCGTCGCGTCCTCCGCGCCCCCGAGGGTCCGCGCCAGACCCGCAAGGGTCCGCGCGCTCTGGTAAAACAGCGGCGTAATCATCAGAGCGGCAGATGCTGGCGCCAGTGATTCGTGATCCTGCAAGCCCTCGGTGACGAGGCCGTCCGGGAATTGAAGCGCAACAAGGAGGAGCCAGCGTTTGGCCACGGCATATTGTTCTTCGTCCAGCCGCCGGTTGCCGTAATAGCGGTACTCCTGCGACAGCAGCAAAGGATGCGCCAGGGCCCACCCCACCCCGCAATATTGGATCCCTACGAACGGAGCCGTATCGGTCAACATCCCGTCGGGCCGGGCGCTGTCGCCAAAGTCGGTCGCGGCTTTCGCGTAGAAATTTTCCATGCCGAAATTCAGCATCAACGCCTCGCTGGTGGCCACCATGTCGCCGCCATAGCCGAACCGTTCGCGGTGAGGGCAATCCGATTGCACACTGAACAGATTTGACAAAAAGGTGCGCCGGCAAATGGCCTGTATCTGGTTCACCATCGGGTTTGAGCAGGTGAACTCGCCCGCGTCCGGCACATCCGCGCTCAATCTCATCCCCGTGACGGCCTTCAGCGGCAACTCATGTGCGAGGCCGGTGATCTCGACATAACGAAATCCGTGAAAGGTGAAGCGCGGTATATAAGTTTCCTCGCCTCCGCCGCGCGCGATGTAGGTATCGCTCTGCCAGGCAATCTCCGGCGAGCCGGGGCCGCCGATGTTTTCCTTCACTCCCGCCTGGTTCCGGTGCTGGCCTTTGATCTGGCCGCAAACGCTGGTTAAAGGATTCAGCGAGCCGTCCTGGTTTAACAACTCCCCATAGCGCATGACGATCTGCGTGCCAGCCGGCGCGCGGTAGCGAAAGCCTGCCCAGCCGGAAAAGTTCTGGCCCAGATCATAGATGAAGACTCCAGGCCGAGGCTCGGTGATACGCACGGCGGGAAAGGTGTCCCGCACCCGGATGGGCGGCTGAGGTTGCGCCTGCAACTGGCCGATGGGTTCGGTGGCCAATTGCGGCGAACGCCACCCGGCGTCTTTGAATCCGGCTGTGTCCCAGCCCGGCAAATCACGACGCGCGTCATAAACTTCACCCAGATAGATGCTGTTGCGACGCACCGGTCCATCCGCCACTTTCCAATTGGCATCGCTCGCCAAAGACTGCGTGGAGCCGTCGGTGAATTCCACATATAGCTGCGCGATGAACCGTGGTCGGCCGATTGCCAGTTCCTTGCGCAAATCCCGACTGCCCCACAACCGCAACGGCAGGGGATTCCACCAGCCATTTCCTAGCGTCACGCCGAGACAGTTGACACCTGGATGCAACAGATCACGGACATCGTAAGTGCTGTAAAACACCCGCCGGGCATAACTGGTCCAGCCCGGATCGAGCCGCTGGTCACCAACCCGCTTGCCGTTGAGGCTCGCTTCATAATAACCCAGGCCGCTAATGTAAAGGCGGGCGCGGCGAATGGTCTTCGTCAGGTTTAATTCACGCCGGAAAAGCGGTGCCGGATCCTCACGATAAAAATCTTCGTCCCTGGTGGGACTGACCTTGCCATCATTGATCCATTGGCCGCGCCAATCACTGGAATGAAGCAACCCCATTTCCCATTCCGCCGTTTTACTCCAACGCGAGCTTTGGTCGTCCTGGTCCCAGATCCGCACTTTCCAATAACAGCGCATCCGCGACGCCATTGGCTTGCCAGCGTATTCGATTGGTATGCTCTGCCCAGACGTCACCTTTCCGCTATCCCACAAATCTGCCTGCTTCTGCCCGAGCCGCTCCGGCGACGAGGCGACCAAAACCTGATACGCCGTCTGCCGTACTCCCCGGGCCGGGGACGACAATTTCCACGACAATCTTGGCTGCACCGCATCAATGGCCAATGGGTCGGTTTGGTATTCGCAACACAGGCCGGCAATCTTCACTTCAGCGGCCGCAATGGTAAGGGCAGAGCAACCAACGATAATCAGTGCGGTGCGAAAGGCGGCGACAACTTTCATGAACTCGCCCAACCGGAAGATTTCTTTAGTGCTCATGGAGCTTTGAATATTTACCTGGCCATTTGACGAAGTATAAAACGGATAACAGTATTGTTGGTGGCGCTCGCAGGTCGCGTGCAGAATAATAAGTAAATATAATAAAAATAAGCATTAATAAAACGGTTGGTAGGTTTCTTCAATTGCCGCAGAATACCTTAAAAAGGGTAATTACAGGTCAAGACTTTACCGATTTTTACCGATTTTTACCGCTACCGCAAAACTTTGCCACCCTTGACCTCTTACCGATTATCTCGGGTTCATCCTCCGGAGTGGACTAAACCCCAACTATGAATCCGAGTTGCCTTTTAGTCGTGGCGCAGGTTTCCCAACCTGCTGTATCGCCGACTTCCCAGTCGGCTGGCCGCGTGAATGATCGAATGCACAAAACCTTTCCTCGCCGGCGGGTTAGGAAACCCGCGATACAGCAGACTTGGAAGTCTGCGCTACCAATCCGACTTGGGATCCCGGTTAAATAAGTTAACACCCTATAATAGGTATCTTTTATCCTGACAAATGGTGGTTTTTGGCTGTTTTTGGCGTATTGTGGCGGGTTTTGGCGCGTCAATTTTTTGTGCGCCATTCAAAACCACCTTTTTTATGTATATCAACCTGACATCCATAGACTGCCGTTATAGGGTTAATGCGTGACAAAAGCTTACCGATTTTTACCGGATTTTACCGCTACCGCAAAACTTTGCTCCCCCCATTTTTTATCTTAGAAACCGCCATTGAGCTGAACCGCGAACCACGCAAACCACACGAAAGGGAAGGCTCAGAGGGGTGTACGCCGTACCCAAAATGCTTCCCTCCGTGAGTGAACGGTCCCCGTTCGCAAAGCTGCAGCACTTTGGCGTATTTCGCTTATTTCGCGGTTTCGACTAAGGAAGTTAGGTTTATTCAGGCAACGCTCTCGCGAGAATTTGACCCTTTGGATACGGCCAGAGATGACCAAACGCGACCGAAGATGACCAAAGATGACCCAAAAAAAGATTTCCGGATTTTGGCCACCGGAACCGCCCAAGGTGGCTTTATGTTGTCAAAGAACGAGTTTGAGATGATTTCTGAAGGCCTACTTGGCCGACGGATTCAGGCTCAAATTATGACATTGGAAAGATAGCACAATACCGCCTGGCTGAACAAATTATTTTTGGCGTTTTTGAACGCAAAAGTGAGACAGGATTAATGGGGTGAACAGGATATAAACCATTTCAGACCGAGCGCCAGTCCGGCCTTGGTTTGCAATCTGTTGCCGTTGGACGTCCCTTTACGGCCAATCGTCACCATGCCGAAAATCATTCAAAT
>CAISVF010000410.1 GCA_903888765.1 uncultured Verrucomicrobia subdivision 3 bacterium
CATTCGGCCATCGGGCAAAATTTCTACATGATCCATCTGCGGCGCGGCTCCCGGAGGGCTGACCTCACATCGAAATGTGCGATCCAAAGTCCCGTCAGGGTTCAACCGAAATGCTCCACGGGTGTAGAAGCCCAGCGAACCATTGGTTTCGTCCACAAACCGGCCAAACAAGGTGGTGCCGACAATAATCTTGCCGTCCGGCTGCAAAGCCAGTCCCCCCGGCGGACTTTCCAGCATAAACCTCATCGAATCTGTCAATGGCTCGCGAATGACGGGGCTTATCGGTTTCTTGGAAAGAAATATGCCGATAACCGTCCCCACAATAAGTGCTGTCGTGATCGAGGTAGTAACAGCTTTGTATTTCGTCCAAGTGAGGGTCTTAAGCGTGTCTTTGACCAGCGCCAAAGTTGAAACTCCTGCCGCCGCCCCTTTTGCCACCGCAAGAACCGTCACAGCCTTCGCCAAAGCCGCCGGCGCAGCCTGCAATGAATTGGCTGAAATGGCTCCGGCAATCAGCGCCACTGGCAACGCCACACCGTGTAGGGTGAAAATCTTCCGCAGCTTTTCCAGCGCCCGGGTGGTGCGTTTGTGCACCGCTTCCTCGCCGATGCCCAGCAGCGCGGCGGCTTCCGCGGCGGTCTTATTTTCATAAAAACGCAGCGCCAGCAAGGTGCGTTCCTTGGCCTTCAACCGCGACATCGCTTCCTCCAGATGCGGTGCCAGTTGCCGCCACAGATTATCGGGGTCGGCTTGATCCAGGGTGGATTGCATATAGGCCTCCTGTTCACGCGCCTGTCGCCGTTGTTGCGTGCGCAACCAGCCGGCGGCGGTGAGCCGGGTGGTTTCGTAAAGCCAGCCCGTCAGCACCGTGCGCTCATTCAGCCGGGCGGCTTTGCGGGCGAGAATGATGAAGACGGCCTGCGCCACGTCCTGCGCGTCGCTGGGGCTGGCGGTGCAGCGCAAGGCCACGGAATAAACGAGATTGAGGTGGCGCTGCACCAGTTCGGCAAAAGCCGTCTCGGAATTGTGCCGGGCGAATTCCCGGAGCAAAGCCATGTCGTTGGTATCTGGCATTTATAGATAATGTCCGACCGACGGAAAAACTGGACAATTATTTTTTAACCCGCGCCGCCGGCGCAGCTTATGGTTTCTCAGAAGCAAACCACCTTGCGCTCATTGTCATCTGCTTGACCTGAGACAGGCGTTGCCGTTCTAAAACTTGCTCGAAGGCGGTTAGTTGGCCGGAAGATAACAGCGGCGATTACAGGTTTGCCAATCTGGTACCGGACAGCTACACGGTGGTACAAACGGTGCCGCCGGTGAGCGGACAAAGTTAACCAAGCCATATTTATTTGGATACACAGCAAATTTCGTAGCTATATTTTCAGTCGAAACCGACTGAATACGCCGGCTGCCCGGTCCGGGGCGTGTGATAATGTGGAGGCAGGGCGGAGATTCTTCGAGCCAAACTGAAGTATTATAGAGTGTTCGATTCGACCGCAGCCAGTATCTGGCCAGAATTGTGGTCGCCAGAATTGTTTGAACAATTGCGGCCCAGCGGCTATCTATAACGGCGTGCGGCGTTTCCGGAACTTGTTTTTTGCGCTGGCAGCCTTTCTCTGGTTGCCAGTTTCCGCTCATTGCCAACTGGAAGCCCTGACCGGCCTTGAATTGCTAGCCTGTCAGACGGACAGCAGTTGTCACGGTGATTCCAAGTCAAGTTCTGACAATGCGGGCTGTTGTTCGGTGGAAAAGTCCCAATATCAACCGGCCGGGCAAACTCGCGTGAGCCTGCCGCCTCCGAATTTGTTGCCGGTGATGTTCACCGCGCTGATCCTTCCCGCCGCCAATGCTTTGCCAGCTGAAGTTTGCGTCGGCATCCTTCCCGCCGCGCCGCCCGAACTGCTTTCCAGTCGCCATTTTCTTTTCCGCACGTCACTGTCCGTTCGCGCTCCTTCGTTCGCTTCCTAATTCGTCCCGTCCGGGACCTGCCCCTCTTTTCGCGGTGTGATTTCACGCCGTGATGTTTTTGTTACCCGTTTTTGATTGATTGGTTGGAATTTGATTATGAAGCGAAATTTTTTTTGCGGTTGGCCCCTGCTCCTGTCGGTGGCGCTCGGCAGCGCTTTGGCGTTACCGGCGAAAGGCCAGGACACAAACGTCGTGACACTTGACGCGGCGATCCGCTTGGCGCAAACAGACAATCCCGAGATCCGGGTGCTGGCGGCGGACATCGCGGCGGCGCGCGGCGAAGCGACAACCGCGAAGACGTGGCAGAATCCGGAAATCTCAATCGCGCCGGGCTTCAAGACGGTGCGCGACCCGTCGGACACGCAATTTCACGGCGACTTCGGATTGGAACAGACCTTTGAATGGCCGGGCAAGCGGTCCCTGCGCCGGGCGGTGGCGGAAAAGAATATCGCCGTGCGCCAACTGGCGCTGGATGGGTTCCGCGCCCAACTCGCCATCCAAGTGCGCCGCGCTTACCACGTCCTGCTGGCGACTCGCGAGGTGGTGGTGTTGCGCGAGCAACGGTTGAACCTGGACCGATCGTTCGTGGCGGCGGCGAAGAAAAAGGTCGAAGGCGGCTTTGCACCGGAGTTTGAGGCGACCAAGGCGGAGGTTGAAGTGGTCGTTGCGCAAAAAAACCTGCGTGAGGCGCAGGCACAACTGGATGCCGCGCGGGTGACGTTGAACGTGCTGATGGGCCGGGCACCGAGCGAACCGTTGACCGTGGCTGGTGCGCTCGGCGGCAACCTCCAAGTCCCCGATTCATCCCGACTGATGGAACAAGCCCTGTTGCGCAATCCGGTTGTGAAAGTTCAGGAAGCGGAAGCTGAGCGCACCGGTTTGAGCCTGCAATCCAGCCGCAGGTCGCGGCTGCCGGATTTCAAGATCGGCCCAAGTCTGGAATACACCCGCGATGAGCAGATTGTTGGCTTTGGTCTCACGCTGCCGCTGCCGCTGTGGGACAACAAGAAAGGCGAGGTTGCCAGCGCTACTGCCGCCCAGGAAAAGGCGCTGGCCGAGTTAGACAAGCTACGGCGCGAGATTCTTGGCGATGTGACGACGGCGGCGCAGAATCTGACAGCGGCCAATGATTCGCTCGCGTTCTACACTCCCGACTTGCGAAACAAACTCAAGACCGCACTCGATGCCGCTGAACTGGGTTATACCGAAGGTCGCACGCCACTCCTGCTCTATCTCGAAGCACAACGCACCTATTTCGACACGCAGGCCGACTATTTCGACACCCTGCAAAAAACGTTTGCGGCACAAGCGGAGCTGGAATCCGCCATCGGCGTGCCACTTAACCAACTTTCCACCATCCCCACGAAATGAATTTTTCCATGATGAAACTGACCATCTGCCTGTTGCTGGCCGTCGCCCTGACCGGGTGCGGCAAAAACGAAACATCGGCGGAAGCCAAACCAGAAGCCCCCGAAGCCCGGCGCGACGAGAACATGGTCACGCTGACCAAGGAAAACCTCCAAAACGTCACGCTCAAGGCCGAGCCGGCGCAGTTGGGCAGCCTCGGCATGACGCTCAAGGCGGCGGGTCGGGTGAGCGCCAACGGGAACAAGACCACTAAAGTCACCTCCACGCTCGAAGGCCGGCTGACCAGGCTCAACTTTGATTTGAACGACCCGGTGAAGGCGGGCGACGTGATGGCGCTGGTGGAATCGCCCGAACTACTGGGCAAGCCGCTGGCACTCAAAGCGCCCATTGACGGCGTGGTCATCGAGCGCATGGCCACGGTGGGCGAATTGGCGGATAAAAGTAAGACCATCTACACCATCAGCGATCCGACACACCTTTGGGCGATCGCCGAAGTAAAGGAGCGCGACATCGCGGCGGTGAAACTGGGACAGGACTCGGCGTTCACGACACTGGCGTTTCCCGACGAGAAATTTCATGGCAAAGTCATCCTCATTGGCAACGAGGTTGAGGCGGGTTCGCGCACGGTGGAAGTCCGCATCGCCGTGGACAATGCCGACGGGCGGCTGAAGCCGGGAATGTTCGCCGACGTGGAGATCGTCACGACCATCCTCGACAACGTGCTGATCATTCCCGACAGCGCGCTGGAAACCGACGGTGCCAACCAGATTGTTTTTGTGGCGCTCGACGGCAACAAATTTGAGAAGCGCACGGTGAAGCTGGGGCTGGAGCAATCCGGCCGCGTGCAAATCCTCGACGGCGTAAAGGCGGGCGAGCAGATTGTTACCACTGGCGGATTCATCTTGAAATCGGAGATGCTCAAAGGCCAGTTGGGCGAGGAATGACGCCATGATTAATGCCATCCTCAATTTCTCCGTCCGGCAGCGGCTGTTGGTGCTGCTCGCGACGCTGATTCTCACCGGCTTCGGCTGGCTTTCGCTCCGGCAAATCCCGATTGACGCCTTTCCCGACGTAACCAACGTGCAGGTGCAGGTGCTCGCCACGGCTGGCGGTATGTCTCCACCCGACATGGAGAAGCTGGTCACGCGCCCGATTGAAATCGAACTGGCCGGTTTGCCCAAGCTTGCGGAAGTGCGCTCAGTTTCCAAGATCGGCCTAGGCCTGATCACCGTCGTTTTCGAGGACGGAGTGAATGATTATTTCGCCCGCCAACTAGTGTTTGAGCGGATGCAGGGGGCGCGGGACAAATTGCCGGCCGGAGTCGAGGTTCAGCTTGGCCCCATCAGCACTGGCCTGGGTGAAATTTACCAATACACTCTGATCAGCAAGGACAAGCAATACGACGCGACGGAACTACGCACCATCCAGCAATACATTGTGCGCCCCATCCTCCGCACTGTGCCGGGCGTCACGGATGTGAACTCGTTCGGCGGACTGGTCAAGCAATATCAGGTGCTCATCAAACCCGACCGGCTTACAAGTTACGGCATCACATTGCAGCAGGTGTTCGAGGCCCTGCAGAAGAACAATGCGAATGCGAGCGGCAACTTCATCGAGCACGGTTCGGAACAATACGTCGTGCGCGGGCTGGGACTGGTGAAGGACACCAAGGACATCGAGAACATCATCGTGGCGATGCATGAACACGCGCCAGTTTATGTGAGGGATGTGGCGGACGTGGTCATCGGAGCGGAATTGCGGCAAGGTGCGGTGACAGCCAACGGCGAAGGTGAAGCTGTGGCGGGGATTGTTTTGATGCTTAAAGGCGCGAGCGGGCGCGAAGTGGTCAGCGCGGTGAAGGAAAAACTGCCCGCCATTCAAAAGGCGCTGCCGCCCGGTGTGGAGTTGGTGCCGTTCTACGACCGCACCGACCTGGTTCAGAACGCCATTCATACGGTCACCAAAGCCCTGCTGGAAGGTGCGATCTTCGTTCTCCTCATCCTGATTGTGCTGCTGGCCGACCTGCGCAGCGCCATTATCGTGACGCTCGTCCTGCCGCTGGCGGCGCTGTTTGCCTTCATTATGATGCGGTGGTATGGACTTTCGGCCAATCTCATGTCGCTCGGCGGTCTGGCCATCGGCATCGGCATGATGGTGGATGGCGCGGTGGTGATGGTGGAAAACATCCACCGCCACCTGACGGAGCAGCCGGAGGATGCAAAGAAGCACGCGCATGTCAGTAAAACCGAAGTCGTGCTTTACGCAGCGAAGGAAGTGGGCCGGCCGATTGTCTTTGGCATCTTCATCATCATCGTGGTGTTCCTGCCACTGTTCACGCTGCAAGGATTCGAGGGCAAGATGTTCAGCCCGCTGGCGTTCACGATCTCGTTTGCGTTGCTCGGTTCCCTGGTGCTCTCGCTGACCTTGGTGCCGATGCTGTGCACGTTTTTCCTGAAGCAAGTGCCGCACGAGCACGATCCATTTCACATCCGCTGGTTGAAAGCGGCCTATCTGGCGCTGCTTCAGCCCTGCGTGCGGCGTCCGTGGCGCGTGGTCCTGCCGGCGGTGCTGGCGCTGGCGGGGGCATTGGCGCTCGTGCCGCGCATCGGCACGGAATTTCTGCCGACGTTGGATGAAGGCTGCGTCGGGCTGCAAACCTTCCGCATCCCGAGCATTTCGCTGCCGCAATCGCTCGAACTGCAAGGGCGGGCGGAACGCATTTTGAAGCGCTTTCCTGAAGTCATTGACGTGGTTTCCAAGACCGGTCGCGCCGATATCGCGTCCGACCCGATGGGTGTGGAAATCAGCGATGTGATTGTGACGCTCAAACCCCGCGAAGAATGGACTACGGCCAGGACGAAAAACGAGCTGGTGGAAAAGATGCGCGAGGCGATGGCGGAACTGCCGGGCGTGGCTTCGAGTTTTTCCCAACCCATCGCGCTGCGCGTGGATGAACTGGTCAGCGGCGTAAAGTCGGCCATCGGTATCAAGCTGTTTGGCGACGATCTGGACGTGCTAAAAGCAAAGGGCGAAGCCATCGCCCGCGTGCTTGGGAAAGTGCGCGGCGCGGCGGATGTGAATGTCGAGAAAGTCAGCGGGCTGGCGTATCTGCAAATCGAAATCAACCGCGAGAAACTGGCGCGCTACGGCATCAACGTGGCCAACGTGCAGGAAGTCGTGGAGACGGCCATCGGCGGCAAGGAGGCCACGAAAGTGTATGAGGGGCAGAAAGTGTTTGGCCTCGCCGTGCGTTTTCCGGAATCGGCTCGGAGCGATGTTTCAACGATCCGCCAGATTCTCATTGCCTCTCCGGCCGGCGCATTGATTCCGCTCGGCCAATTGGCGCGCGTCTATGTGACGGAAGGCCCGGCGCAAATCAGCCGCGAGATGGCGCAACGCCGGATCGTGGTCGAGTGCAATGTGACCGACCGCGACATCGGCAGTTTCGTGAAGGAAGCGCAGGCGAAGATGGATGCCGCCGTGAAACTGCCGCCAGGTTATTTCATCACCTGGGGCGGCCAATTTGAAAACCAGCAGCGCGCCATGAAGCGATTTGCGATGGTCGTGCCCATCACCATCGCCGCGATCTTCCTGCTGCTGTTCGGTTCGTTCAATTCATTGAAGCAGGCGCTGCTGATTATCCTGAACATTCCCTTTGCGCTCATCGGCGGCATTCTCGCGCTGCTGTTCGGCGATTTCAATTTGAGCGTCAGCACCAGTGTCGGTTTCATTGCACTGTTCGGCGTGGCGGTGCTCAACGGCATTGTGATGGTCAGCTACTTCAACGAATTGCGCCGCGAAGGCATCACCATCGAGCTCGCCGTCATCAAAGGCGCAGTGCTGCGGTTGCGGCCCGTGCTTATCACGGCCAGTGTGGCGGCGCTGGGACTGGTGCCCATGCTGTTCGCCACCGGGCCGGGGAGTGAAATCCAGAAGCCGCTGGCTGCCGTGGTCATCGGCGGACTGATCAGTTCCACGCTGCTGACGCTGTTCCTCCTGCCGACGCTCTACAAAGTGTTTGAGCGGGAGCCAGCGGAAGATAAATCCATCCGTTTACCCGAACCGCCGGCGACAACCGAACTCTAATGATCTTATGAAACGATATGGCAGCCATGTGAGAAATACCGGAAAGGGCCTGGCTTCAGCGGCGGGAGTTCGTTACCTGCGGGCGAGAGCTACCTGCCGGGCAACTTTGAAAATTCGCAAACCGTTTTCAAGCCGCCCCGCCAGAACCAGCCAAAGACTGATTTTGAACGGATGTGATTTCATGCGCTCCAATCAAGCCATATCGCAAAAACTGTTAAAGAAACCGGCGAGCCTGTTGCTGATCACCTTTGTGGTGGTTCCTGCGATGACCGTGGCTATCAAAGGGGCAAAGCCTCGGGCTTCTGTGCGGCAGGTTTCCGGACACCGACGAGCTAGGCACCATCGTGGAGAGTGCAAGCCCGAACAATTTTATCAACAAATGTCTGCGCATCATTCGCAAGGACTCCCCGGCCGCACCTCACTTTCCGCCGCATCTCGCGACCAAAGCCAAAATTCAGCGGTAAGGTTGACGTTTCGGCCAGCCTCACCATGTTTTACCTGGTCGTGGTGTGCCCGTGGTTTTCGGTCTCAGGTCTGAGCAGTGGGAATCAGGGATAAGCGAGACGGTAAAAAGACTGCATCGGCTGGCTAGGCAGATCCGCAAAATTGTCCCAAAACGAAAAGGACCCGTCCGCCCAAGCCTGGGTCGGCCAGGATTGCACAGTGCCGGTGAAGGTGGCGTTGGTCGCGCGCTGAACCGTGTAGCCATACCAGGGCACGCCGGAAAAATTAACCACCACCGCGCCGGGGCTGGACTTGAGATCCACCGAGACCGCATTTCCCGCCGGATTGGTGATGATGCTAATGTAGCCGGTGCCGGTGGCGTTGTATCCGTTACCGTCATTGATCGTGTAGGTGAAGCTGTCAGGAACGGAATTTGACGGAATAATAATCTGCGTGGCGGTGGTCGTGAGCGCGAGACCGTTGCTGGTCGTCGCGCTGGTGCCGGTGAAATAGACCGGGTCGCCGTCCGGGTCGTAATCAAACGCCATGAGATCACCGATGTTGATGGCGAGCGGTGTGTTGGTGAGCTGATAGAAAGTTCCGCCGACCGCGACCGGCGGCGGGTTGGTGACGAAATTAGCGACGAGCATGTGGTTGGTGTTCACGATAAAACTGTAGGTCGGCAGCGTTTCGACCACCGTTCCGTTCTCCGTCCAGTTGGCAAAATCCCAGCCGAAATTCGCCGTCGCGGTCAAAGCCGCCGTTGAGCCGCTGGCATAGCTGCCCGCACCGGAAAGAATTCCCGCATTCGTCGGCGCAGTGGTGGCGGTAACATTGAAACTCTGGGCGGTGGCGCGTTGTGCGATGAGGTTGTCCACAAACAGCAATCCCGACACCACGCCGATGGGTGCGATGTCCACCGTAACGATAGTGAACGGCGTGGCCGAGGAGAAATTGATGTGGCCATCGGGATACGCGCCGTGGGCCCAGGTTCCCTGCGCCGATCCAGAGCCAACAGCGGGTGCGGCCGCGGAATTAGTGTACGCCGTAATGCGCACGGTGCTGGCGGTATTGTATTCGCTGGAGACATCGCCGGTCATGAAATCGAACGCCAGGTTGGTGATGGGCGCGCTGAACTGGATTTGGAACGAACTCCACCATGTGCTCGGATATAGAAAATTTCCCGAGAAGGACGGCGGCGCACCGATGACGGACGACTGCCGGTCTTGGATGGACCAGCCGCCGCCGCTGGTGCTGAAATAAGCCGTCAGCAAATTGTTTGACTGTGAGCCGGGCATGCCTTGATATCTGGAAACGGCGGGCCAGCCGGTGTCGAAATCAAAGAGCGCCGTCTGCGGCAGCATGGTGAAGTTGGCAGTGAGTGTGTGGTTGCCGGTGAGGGCGAAGGAATAATTCGTCGCCGTGCTGACCGGCGAGCCGTAGTCAGTCCAGTTCACGAAATGAAATCCGCTGGCCGCCACCGCGCGGACGGTGACGGTGGAATTGCTGTTGAACTGGCCGCCGCCGCTCGCCGAGCCGCCGTAGCCGGGTGCCACGGCCGTCGTGACGGTGTAAGCCGGAACGAAGTTGGCGACGAGCGTGCGGTTTGAGCGCACGGTAAAATTGTAGGCGGCCGACGAGCTGACCTGCGTGCCGTTCTGCGTCCAGTTTTTAAAGCCCCAGCCGGCGTTCGGCGAGGCGGTGAGCGTGCAGATAGAGTTGCTGGCATAATTGCCCGCGCCGCCAACTGACCCCGCGCCGGCGGGCGACGCGCTCGCGGCGATGGTGTTGGTAGTGGTGGAAACCGGAACCACGGGATTGGTGTCCGTCAGCGTCAGCGCGGTGAGCACAAAATCGCCCCACATGTGGATTTGGTAGGTATCGTAGCCGACGAGCGATGTGGTGTAGGGAAAGCTCATGCCCGCGTAGCCAGAGCAGTCATATTGGAGCGGGTTGGCGAAGGCGTCATTGCCATTCCATTGGGGCATGATTTCGAAAGCTCCACCGGCAGCGGCAGTATTTAGCAGAATGGTTCCGGTGAACGATTGGAGGTCGAATGGTTTTCGGTCCGCGCGCTTGATAGTGATGTTCGCGCCGCTTCCGGCGCTCGATCCGGTGGTGATGGCCTGCGCTTCGACACCATTGGGCCAGACGACGCTGAAGAACCGGCCGACCGGATTGGTGAAACCCACTCCGCCCGTGAAATAGCCGTCCTGCGAGTAGGTGAATAGATAGCCGCCGCTGTTGATGGTCACCGCCGTCATGTTGCTTGCCGTGACGGTCATCGTCTGCGAGGCGTTAAAGTAGATATTCGTGGTTGTGGCGCGAGCCGGCAAAGCGCAGCCGAGGATGCTGGCGACGATAATGGTTGCCCAGGACCAAAGGCTGCACACCAGCGCGAAACCAAATAATTGAGCTGCCGGGGTTTGGCGGCCTGGCAGGCAAGTAGTTTGATGCATAACGACATCTATCCTACACCGCCCCGAAGAAATCCGCATGAAATAATCTGTTCCAAACTGTTGCAGGCAGTAGCTATATTTTGACACTAGTATAGCAATAAATGGTAATACTCTGACTGCAGACTTATCGTATGAGCCAGAAAAAGAAGTTCTTGCCGTTCGCCAGACCATTGGCGGCGACAGAATTTGCCCGAGCACCATTGCCGGGAACAGAAGAGGTTGTCCATTGAGTGCCGTGCTTAAGCAGGGACTTGACACCCATGTCTTGGACGCGGACCTGCCGGTTTGTTTTTGCGGATGCAAGGCATCGTGGTCATAAGCACACTCCAGCAACGGTGCCAATGAAACGCCTGCCTGGAACGCTATTCTTGGCAAGATCCAACCCGCCAGTTCCTGAGCTTGGTTCGGTTGCGGCGCTCGTTGCGGCGAATAGCAACAAACGAGGCACAGACCCCATTATGGATTTGCGATTGGGGTGGATGAATTTCCAACCAGGGTACATACTTATACAAGTTAAATACTAAGACTTAATTATGAACAAACGATTCTGGCTTTTAACCTTCGGTTTTGTGCTTTTTTGTTATCTAGCAACGCAGGCCAGCCAACAGCGAAACTCGACAAATGCGAGCAGTTGTCTAATTTTTGCAAATGGTGAGTCGTTCCCATACCACGGAAATCATCGTATTCTTATGACGGTTAAATTAGATTTTTATGGCGATACCAATATTGAAAGAGGGTTAGTTAAACCTGTGTCGTCCTTGATTTTTGGAGGGAATAATCAGTCTAATCCGTCTGAAGTGCTTCACGATCCATCTATGTATTGGAAATATTTTATGGCCACAAATGCGTTTTGTGGGTTGGTCGAACTAACTAACATGGCGGGTGAAAGATTATCGCTGCTCAAGCCGGAGGTCAATTCCGAGGCCGCTTACCCAGATTTTTACAGCATCCAATCAGTAAGAACTCACATGGCTGGACGGAGAATTTGGGAAAGCCCTTTTGTTTTGATACCAAATGACCAAGAGGTAGCACAGATGCTTGAATTTGTTCTTGAAGACTATTTCAAGATCGAGAAGCCGGGCATTTACACATTGACCGTGTGGCCGAAGATCTACAAGCGCTCAACCACGAATGACGATCTGTGCGAGCGCATGGATTTTCCCCCCGTGACGATTCCCATCAAGTGGAATGAAAATTCCTCGAATTAAATTCTGTGACCGAGATTAATGTCAACGGAAACGGCACTTGGAATGCGGTCTATGTGCCGGTAAGCGTGGACCGCGCAGCCAGCTTTGATCTTCAGGTGATTCCAGCCGGCGGCAGCAGCCCAGTTGCCAGCACCAATCGTGAGAAGCCTAAAGCGGTCATAAAGAGGTTCAGTCCAATATTAATGCGCAGGTTACAACCGGTAACGATCAATAATTCAATAGGTTAAACATGAGAAAATTTTTTTTAATTTGTGCAAGTGTATATTCTTTAGCACCGAATCTTTTCGCCGAAGAAAGAAAGGTCTTATTAAAAACAGACTTTCCACCATATTTGTTTAGTATGAACGCGCCGGTTGGTTTTTTGGCTACCAACCTGGAAACAAACCGCTCTCGCGGGAAACGCGAATTTTATGTTCCGGTGGGAACAGCCAATCTTGCGTTTCACAAACCCGTGACCGCTAGTTGCCGGGCGGCAGCGGGCAATCTGGCGATGGTCACTGACGGTAACAAATTCGGCGACGACGGATGGATGGAGTTGGAGGCGGGCAAGCAGTGGGTACAGGTGGATTTGCAAAAAAGTTCTGAAATCTTCGCCGTTTTCGTCTGGCACTACTACTACCAGATTAGGGTCTATATGAACGTAGTGGTGGCAATTTCTGACGATCCTGAATTCAAGAAGGACGTCAAAGTTGTTTTCAATAATGACATTGAAAATGTCAGCGGATTAGGGAAAGGTAGCGACTTTAATTATATTGAGGATAATTGGGGCAAGCTGATTGACGCCAAAGGAGTCAGCGGCCGGTATGTGCGGCTTTACAGCAATGGGAACAGTGACAATAAAATGAACCATTATGTCGAGGTTGAAGTGTTTGGTAAGAAAATTGAATTCGACACGCCAACCAAAGCACTTAAAGAGCCAAAGCAGAATTAAACGCCGAGCTGGCTTGTCGGCATAGAATAAATCACATATTGCCTGTATCAATCAAAACCGCAAATGCGCTGCCTGCATGAGACGCTTATAAAAAGCCAATCAAACATATTCCACTAAATGACTATGAAGAACTTATATAAACCTATGACTGTTCAATTTTTCGTTGCGGCTACCATGGTATTCCGGGTATGTGTTGATCGCTGTTTAGCAGAAGATGTAGGCAATAAAACCGGGTTTGTTAGTCCTCTATTCATGACCAGCTCTTGTACATACTTATCTAAGTATCCCGGAGGGGCTTGCGTTTTAGTTTACATACATTTTACACCACCAAATACAAATGTCAATATGTCTCCATTTCTTGAAGCTATACGAACAAATAATCATATTGTTGTAGTGTCGGATCCAATAAGGGATGGTAAGTATTATGTCCCTACAAATTCATTTTGTGGGTTTGTTGAATTGCGCGCCGCGAACGGGAAAAAAATCGAATTGCTTAAACCTGAAGTAAATTCTGCAGAGGCATACCCTGCTACTTATAGCCTATTAAAAATGAGTGAAATCCTTAATAGGCATGCTGTGCTTGAGCCTACTATGCCAAGACCAATAAGCGGTAATGACCCCGAATTTTGTATTTTCCACCTAA
>CAISVF010000411.1 GCA_903888765.1 uncultured Verrucomicrobia subdivision 3 bacterium
CCGAAGAAAAAACTGAAGTATTCCCTGTTTTGGTTCGAAGGTCTTGCCAATCGGGAATAATTTGCCCCCCGCTCAATCCGCAGAGTTAGTAATCCGGAAGGGCTGGAATTAATCTTGGAAAGCAGGTCGGTGGCTCCTATGCGGGGAAGCCGGTCACGGCAGCATGAGCTGATCAATATAACAATCCTCGAAGCCCGATGCCAAATTCAGGTCCACCACGGTGACTCGCGCACGCAACTTTTCCATTTCGCTTAAAGCGGCCCGATCCACCACCGCCAGCAATGCGCCCGCCAAGGAAGTGTTGCCCACGACGCACACCTGTTCCTCCCGAAAACCCGGGAGCAGACCAATCCGGATGGCGTTGGCAATATTGAGATGCATGCCAAATCCGCCAGCCAGATAGACGCGCCCCAAATCCGCGATCCTGAGGCCTGCCGTTTGTAGCAGAATCTGTATGCCGGCACCAATGGCCGCTTTGGCTTGCAATAGCAACGACACGTCCACCTCGCTGATGAAGAGTGAGCCTTCGCCATCAGTCTCAGCAAGGCGCACTCCGCGTTCCCCCGCTTCGAAAAACCGATGCTGAGTTGGAAGACTCGCCCACGCGCCCGATTCAAATCGCCCCTTCGCGTTCAGCAAGCCACTACTTCGAGCGGTGGCGAGGAAATCTACATACGCTGAGCCGCACAGGCCATTTGCTTGCGTGAGCGGCTGATTACCAATGACCTGAGTTTCCAGTGCGAAAGGTTCCAACTGTAATCGCAGGTCGCTGACGGCGCCTTCACGTGCGCGCATGCCGCATCGCAATCCGCAGCCTTCAAATGCCGGTCCGGCTGCAGTGGCGCAGGCGTATAATTGACCGCCAGTTTGCAGCACAATTTCACCATTTGTGCCGATGTCCACCAATAAGCTCGGGTCAGAATCCAAGACCATACCACTCGCAAAGACTCCGGCGGTGATGTCTGCGCCCACAAAGGCCGAAAAGCCAGGCAATAATTGCACCGGCGTTTGCGGGGCGAGGCCATCGGCCACCAGCTTGAGATTGTGTGCCGAAACCATTTTACCAGCTATAAATCGAGGTCTGAATGGAGAAGTGCCCAGCGGTGTCGGGTCCTCGCCAGTGAGCAAATGCAACATGGTCGTGTTTCCCGCCACCGCCCCCCCAGCAATGCGATCCAAGTTCCGTCCCGCACGCTCGCAGGCGCTCACCAGCAGTGGCTGAATTGTTTTCATGGCAATAGCATATTGCATGGCTGTCAGGCTTTCCGGGGTCTGTGCCGCGGCGATGCGGGTAATGACGTTGTCGCCAAAAGCGATTTGTTCATTGAACGCACCTGCCCGCGACAACACTGTACCGGTAATTAAATCCACCAGAAGTACAACTACGGTGGTGGTTCCCACATCGATGGCAAAAGCCGTGTCGCTACCACCAGCAACCGCGGGAAACAAAGGCTCATGGGCGTATGGGATGGCAATGTCAAATGTTTCACTGACCTGTGGACGATGTTCGAGCCGGGAGCGCACTGGCACATAGATCATCAATGGATCATCCAATTGGGCGCGACAGGCTTGCACTTTGGCTGGTGCTCCGACCTTGCCTTGACTGGTAACCAAGGTGCCTTCGCAGAGTTCAACTTCGCAGCCCCGACAAAGGCCGCGATGGCCGCAGCGCGTATTCAAGGGCAAACCATGGGCCGCAAGCACATCCGCCAATGAAATTTCCCCGCGCGTGAAAACGATCTCGCGCAGCTCACCCGAGTGCAGTTTCACCTGAAGTTTTGATTTAGGTTGCATCAAGTCCCATTTTTACCGCGATATTGCTTGCAGGAAATCCAGGCAAGCAAAGCTTTTTTTTTGACGGCAAGCGATCCAGTCGCACGTATTCGCCGAGTCTGCCAGCAAAACCTTGATGCGCGGCAGCGTATGCCTGCAGGGTGGCGGCCCAAAACTCAGCAGAAATCAGCCTGCTCATGAACTGGTGACCCTAACCTACGCTGGCTCAGCAGACATGATCGAATCATCCAGCGCCTGGCCCAGTTGCATTGCGGGGGAGATGATTTGGAATCGATCTGCGTCCCAATTACCCCAAAGCAGATCTTTAAGTAACGACGGATCGCCATGATGGTGCTCAAATTTCCACCCGAGCCACGTGGCACACTTTCGCGCAAATTCAGACTCCTCCTGCGCGTCGGTTGTACCCAAATCAATATAGGTGGCCGTATCATACTTTGCCCATTGCTCACGCTCAGAAGTTAGCAGAAAGGCGACTTCCTCAGGCTCAAATTTGGCGGCCAGTTCCAACTTCATTGCTTCCAGTCTTTCCTCGCCAGGCACACGGCGCCCACGATTCCAGCCAGGTGTATAGTAGTAACAAGTCGGACAACCTTGCTGATGTTTGGCGTAGAACTCTTTACTGCCAAAAAATACGGCAATACAATCATGGGCTCGCGGGATGACAAAGGGATGACGCGTGGGGCGCAAACCCACCGTGCCTCGTCCGCACAAACCATAGGCCAATACCACGGCATCGATATCCGTCCGCGCCTCGATCGACTCGAGATTTTCTTGCAAAATGCCGCGCAAATAGGTCGGCCGATCATGCAAGCTCATTTCAAAAAAGCGGGTTTCCTTGATATGGCTCGCTCCGCGTGTGTAAAGCTCAATTTCCTGTTTAAAAACGGAACAAGCCAGCAAGGCCAGTCGCGGCTGATTGCAGGGTGAACTGAGGCTTTTCAGCGTTTTCACGGTTTAATTTCTTACGTAAAGTTAATCCTGACGGGCAGAAAAGCAAATGAGAATAAATCCGGTTGCGACGTGACCGAACCCATAATGTGATAAGATGCGGTCGTCCTGTGATGAGCGGACTGGGAATGCTCACAGAACATCGCATACAGCTTTTCCGTTGCGATCATTTCAGTGAGATGCATTAATTCGACCGGCCTCCTGGCTGGACGAAATGGCTGGAGGAATCGTATTGCGATCTGAATCCATGGCCTCTGGCAACCACGCATTCCCCGACATCACCAGCAGGGAGAGCAGGCTGACACTGTCCTCATAATAGGCCTCTCGCCGCTGCAAAGCGTAAGCCGCCGTGCGGTTTAGCCAGGCTCGATTGGTGGTGACCATGGCGGCCACCCCTGTCGGCGAAATAAAACAGGCGGTGTCGAAGTTGTTACCATCAAAGTTGCTGCCATCCAACCGGTAACCAGCCTTGAAATTCGTCGGCGTTTCCTGATGGCTGACGGCCCAATTCATGAACCCTGTCAGCAGTTGCCTGGCGCGGGCATCGCCGTAAGTATAGGCTGCCCACCCCATACGCCACGGAACGCGGCAGGAATTATAGAAGTAGTGGCCATCGTGCGGTCCTTCGAGAAATTTGGCCGGTGCTGGTATCCAACGGTTGCTTTGCGCGATCGCAAAATCGGGCGCCAGACCAGTGAATGGAGCGGAGTTGGTTTGGAGTTGATTCAGAATCGCATAACATTTGTTTTCGACGTTAGTCCAGAAGCCATTACCGGTGGCGAGGTAAAAGGCGTGAAAATGTCCCGGCATAAAATCAGAAGGGCGCGTTTGGCCAGCGGCCGAGTTCCAATCACCGAGTCGCAGTGAGAAGTCCCGGCGCACCAGCGCGCTGGCGATAGCGCCAAGGTAATTCGTGGCTTCGGTCAAATAGGCAGCGTCGCCCCATTGCTCGTATGCGAGCAGGAGCGCCAAAGCCATATCAATGTCACCATCCGTTGCGCAATCATCGGAGACGCCGGTTTCCTTGGCGGGTATCTTCCAGCACATCAATGCAGAATTAAGGTTGGACGGATGACGTTTGCGAAACCGATTCAAACCATCAAACCAGGTTTTTGCCTGTGGATCCGCGCCTGCCAGATAAACCGTCAGCAACATCCCGTAGCCTTGCGCCTCGGAAACCGTCGTCCCGTTGGTGTCAAAAATCACCTTGTAATCACCGGTAACCTGGGTAGAAGGAGCCATGTATTTTTTCAGCCAATAACGGTAGTAATTCGCGATTCCCGAATTCAGCTCAGCCGGGGTAAGGTAATCGGGTTTGATTCCGCACCCCCTCACTCGTTCAGACTGCGGAAACGGTCTTTTTGCCTCAGCCAAAGTAGTGGTCCCGATCAACCACACCCAGCCAGTTAATAAAACCACCCAGCGGGTGGCTAAGCCCATTAAAATTTCATAGGAATTCATGGCGTCACTCCACGATAAAATTACTGCAAAATTAGTAAATTGCCTGTCTGTGAATGTAAATATACCATCGGCAAAATTACCAGTCCGGAAAAAATGAAATTGCACTCCACGAGCAAACTAAAGTCGTGGCTTTTTGCCATGGCGCTTATTGGGGGATGTTTTACCACACAATGCCAATCCACGCCGCAATCTTTTGCCTACGTGCTGCAGGCAGACGCGTTCGCCCGAACCAAAACCGCAGCGGTAGCCCAACTCAGGAACTGTGAGCGTGACTGGATCATTATTGACACCCAATTTGACAATGCCAGCGCTTGGCAACCTGCAGATTTGGAGCAAATCCGGCATGGCAAAACGAACCGCAAAGTAGTCGCCTATATTTCGATTGGGGAAGCTGAAGATTACCGTCCTTATTGGCGCAGTGAATGGGGGCATCACGGGAAACTCACCACGAACGCGCCAGTTTGGTTGGGCTGGGAAAACCCCGAGTGGAAGGGGAATTACCGGGTTAAATATTGGCATCCAGCCTGGCAGCAATTGATTCTGAAAGTCGTAACCGGCGCGATAATCCAAGGTTTTGACGGAGTTTACCTCGACATTGTGGATGGTTTTGAAACGTTTGAGCAGGAAGGCCGGAATTATATTGATAATCGAATCAATCCAGAAACAAGGCAATCCTATCGCCGGGATATGGTGGACTGGGTCGGGCAGATTGGCACCTGTGCCCGCGCCCGTAACCCGGCCGCATTGGTCATTCCACAGAATGGGGCTCAACTGCTGGACCAAGCTGGTTTTGTCGGGGGGATCAACGCCATGGGTATGGAGGATTTGTTTGCTAACGGAAACCGGATGCAATCCAAGTCGCAAACTGAGGAGGTTTTACATTACCTCAAGTGCATGGCCGGAATACAAAAACCTGTCCTGCTCATCGAATATCCCAAAAACAAGGACCGACAGCAACAGGTCATGCAAAAAGCGCATGTCCAAAATTTCACCTGGTTGATTACTGACCGGGAATTGAAAACATTGGGGCAGTCCGGGCGTTAAACGGCCCGCCCGATTTCAAGATCAGGGTTGGTGAGCAGGTGGTAAAAGTAACGGCCGCTGGTCATTGCCAGCGGCCGACGTAGTTTAAGGGAAAATTTCAGACACCAGCATGATTATACCCGGTAAGCGCTTTCATGTATTGAGCGCGCTCGAAAGCTGCAGGTTCCGGGCAATTCTTCTGGCTAAGGCTGCCTTTGAGTTGATGGACAGATTCATATTCATGCTCCTCCATCCAACCAGAGAGTTCGCGCTCGATGAGGGAGATTTGGGGGATGCCGTGGCGAAGCAGGGTGGAACAGAGCATGGTGACATCCGCGCCGGCCATTAACATCTTGAGGACATCGGAGGCGCGGTGGATGCCGCTCGTGGCTGCGAGGCTGGCGTTCAAGCGGCCGTGGAGCAGGGCAATCCAGCGCAACGGCAGGCGCGAGGCCATGGGCGTGCTCAGCAGAATATTCGGCTTCACCTCCAGGGATTCCAGTTCGATGTCGGGCTGGTAAAAGCGATTGAACAGCACGAGCGCGTCAGCACCGGCGTTATCCAGACGTTTGGCCATGTTGGCGAAGTTGCTGAAAAACGGACTAAGTTTGACCGCCACGGGGAGGGTGACCGTCGCCTTTACAGCTTTTAATATTTCCAGGTAAGTCAGCTCGACCTCAGTGCCAGTGAGGTTCATGTCGGTGGGAATATAATAGATATTCAGCTCCAGCGCGTCGGCCCCGGCTTTCTGAATCTGGCGGGCGTAATCCGTCCAGCCACCGGCGGACGAGCCGTTGAGGCTGGCAATGACGGGAATTCGGGTGGCCTGCTTGGCGGCGGCGATGTGCTTGAGATATTCCTCCGGGCCAAGCCGGTAATCCTGAGCCTCGGGAAAATAACTGAGGGATTCTGCAAAGCTGTCCGTGCCTTGCTGCAGGTTCTGGTTCATTTCCAGACGATCCTGCCGTAGCTGTTCTTCGAACAGGGAGTAGAGCACCACGGCGGAAGCCCCGGCATCTTCCATGCGTTTGATATTGTCCAGATCCTCGGAGAGCGGAGAAGCGGACACGACCAGCGGGGTGCGCAGCTTCAAACCAAGATAATTAGTGTTGAGATCCATAAGTTTATTTCGTTAGCGGTGAATGATTCAGGCGGTGGCGGTGCCAGCGGGAGCGGCACCGGTTGCGGCTTCCGGTTTCATATCACGCTGTGACATGAATTGATAGAATTTCCAGCGCCGGTCGGCATCCACCTGCGACTGGGCGAAGAATTTCTTCGCGTCCTCCGGCTTGCTCTTGGTGAGCATCTTGAACCGGTTTTCCGACATCATGAAATCCTGCACTTTGGATTTTGCCGCGCTGGAGTCGAGCTGCAGGGGGTTTTCGCCGCGTTCCGCGCGACGTGGGTCGTAGCGGTATAGCAGCCACTGACCTGACTCGACGGCGAGCTTTTGCTGGCGCGCACCGATGCCCTGATCCAGTGCGATGCCGTGGGCGATGCAATGGCTGTAGGCAATGATCAGGGACGGTCCCGGATAGGATTCCGCCTCGATAAACGCTTTCAGCGTGTGTTCATCTTTCGCTCCCATCGCTACGCTGGCGACGTAAATATTGCCATAACTCATGGCAATGAGCCCGAGATCCTTCTTGCCTGCGGGTTTGCCGCCGGCGGCAAATTTGGCGATGGCCCCCCGCGGGGTGGATTTGCTCATCTGGCCGCCGGTGTTGGAATAAACCTCCGTGTCCATGACGAGCACGTTGACGTTGTGGCCGCTGGCCAGCACATGATCCAGACCGCCGTAGCCGATGTCGTAGGCCCAGCCATCACCGCCAAGAATCCACACACTCTTTTTCACGAGCTGGTCGGCCAGCGGAATTAGCAGTTTGGCTTCAGTGGTGTTGATCGCAGGCAATTTGAGCTTCAAGGCATCAACGCGCGCGCGTTGGTCGGCGATGCCGGCTTCGTCGCTCTGGTCGGCATTGACAATGGCGGTGACGAAATCGTCGCCGAGCTGCGGCGCGAGCTTCTTGACCAGTTCGCCGGCGAAATGTTTCTGCTGGTCAATCGAAATGCGGAAGCCGAGGCCGAATTCGGCGTTGTCCTCGAAGAGCGAGTTACACCAGGTCGGTCCGCGGCCGCATTTGTCGGTGGCGTAGGGAGTGGTCGGCAAATTGCCGCCATAGATGGAGGAGCAGCCGGTGGCGTTGGCCACGACCATGCGGTCGCCGAACAACTGCGTGAGCATCTTGATGTAAGGTGTTTCGCCGCAGCCGGAGCAAGCGCCGCTGAATTCGAACAGGGGCTGCAACAGCTGTTGCTGGCGCAAGGCGCTGGACTTGATTTTGCGGCGGTCCACTTCCGGCAGTTGCAGGAAGAAATCCCAGTTGACCGCCTCCGACGCCCGCAGCGGCGGCTGGGGGCGCATGTTAATGGCCTTGAGTTTGGTCTCGGCCTTGTTGCGGGCTGGGCAGACGTCAACGCAAATGGCGCAGCCAGTGCAGTCTTCCGCCGCGATTTGCAGGGTAAATTTTTGGCCCTTGAACTCGGGAATCCGGGAATCCACAGCCTTGAAGGTTGGCGGGACATTTTTTAACTCCGCCGCATCGTAAACTTTCGCGCGGATGGTGGCGTGCGGGCAGATGGCCACGCATTTCAGGCATTGAATGCAAATCTTTTCGTCCCACACCGGGATTTCCAGGGCGAGATTCCGTTTTTCATACTGAGCCGTAGCGGTCGGAAAAGAACCGTTGTTGGGGAATGCGGAGACGGGCAGGTCGTCGCCGTCGCCGGCGGCAATCTTGCCGAGCACTTGGCGGACGAAGGCCGGGGCATTCGCGGTGATGGATGGCAGCAAAGGACCACTGCCGTTGACCCGGTTGTTCAAGACATTGACCTCGTGCAGATTGGCCAAGGTGTTGTCCACGGCCTTTAAATTCATCTGGACGACTTCCTCGCCCTTTTTGCCATAGGTCTTTTTGATGGAGTTTTTAATGGCGGCAATGGCTTCATCCTTCGGCAGCACGCCGGAAAGTGCGAAGAAGCAGACCTGCATAATGGTGTTAATGCGCCCGCCCATGCCGCTTTCGCGCGCAACTTTGGTGGCGTTAATAACATGGAACTTCGCTTTTTTCGCGAGCAGAATTTCCTGCACCGGCGTCGGCAGCGTGGCCCAGATATCCTCTGGCGATTGCGGGGTGTTCAGCAGGAAAGTGCCGCCGGCCACCAGGCTGCGGAGCATTTCATAGCGCTCGAGGAAAACCGGCAAGTGGCAGGCCACAAAGTTGGCCTTGGTGATCAGGTAGGTCGAACGAATCGGCTGCGGCCCGAAGCGCAGATGCGACACGGTCATGGAGCCGGATTTTTTCGAGTCGTAAACAAAATAGCCCTGCGCATAATTATTGGTTTCTTCCCCGATAATCTTGATGGAGTTCTTGTTGGCACCGACCGTGCCGTCCGCTCCGAGGCCATAAAACAAGGCGCGCACGACGTTGGCGGGTTCGGTGGAAAATTCCGCATCATACTTGAGGCTGGTGTGGGAAACGTCATCGTTGATGCCCACGGTGAAATGATTCTTGGGGGCAGCCAGCGTGAGGTTGTCGAACACGGCTTTGACCATCGCGGGCGTAAATTCTTTTGAAGACAAGCCGTAGCGCCCGGTGAACACCTGCGGCACGATTTTCAATGGCGAACGCCCGGCAGCCGTCTCTTCCATCAGCGCCGTGACGACATCCTGATACAGCGGTTCGCCGGTAGCGCCCGGCTCCTTGGTGCGATCCAGCACGGTAATTTTTTTGACCGATGCGGGCAGGGCAGCCACAAAGCGTTTGCCATCGAACGGACGATACAAACGCACTTTTAGAACGCCGATTTTCTCCCCCTGCGCAACAAGATGATCCACGGCTTCGTGCGCGGATTCGGCACCGGAGCCCATGAGCACGATGACCCGCTCCGCATCCGGCGCGCCGACGTAATCAAATAAATTATAGGTGCGCCCGGTCAGTTTCGCAAATTCGTCCATGACGCCTTGAACGATGTCAGGGCAAACGGAATAAAAACCGTTCGCGGCCTCGCGCCCCTGGAAGAAGACGTCAGGATTCTGCGCGGTGCCCCGGAGCACGGGCTTATCCGGGGTCATGGAATTTGCCCGGTGTGCCGCGATCAACTTGTCGTCGATCAGCGCGCGCAGAACGGCTTCATCCAGCATTTCAATCTTGGAAACTTCATGTGAAGTGCGGAACCCGTCGAAGAAATGGATGAAGGGCAGCCGGGATCGCAGCGTCGCTGCCTGGGAAATCAGGGCAAAATCCATCGTTTCTTGCACCGACGCCGCCCCAATCATGCCCCAGCCAGTGGTGCGGCAGGCCATGATGTCGCTGTGATCGCCGAAAATGGAAAGTGCATGAGTAGCCACCGTGCGGGCGGTGACGTGGAAAACCGTGGGCAGCAATTCGCCGGCGATTTTGAACATGTTCGGGATCATCAGCAGCAAGCCTTGCGATGCGGTGAAGGTTGTGCTCATGGTGCCGGTCTGCAACATCCCGTGAACGGCGGCCACGGCACCCCCTTCGCTTTGCATTTCCACGATGGCGGGCTGGGTATTCCAGAGATTCAATTTACCTTCGGAAGCCCATTGATCGCACCATTCGGCAATGGGGGAAGAAGGAGTGATGGGATAAATCGCCATCGTCTCGTTCACCCGATAGGCGACGTACGCGGCAGCTTCACAACCGTCGATGGTTTTAAAAACAGGGGATTTTTTCATGGCAAAATAGTTGGCGTTTCGATCGATGAAATTATTTGTTGTTGTTTATTGTCATTCAGTCACCGTCGTTTTGAAGCAGACTAAAGCTCTCTTGGCTCCCCGACTTCTCCTATATTGCTAAAGATGCAACATCCGTTGCCAAGTGCCTTGCGATTGGCTTGAATAACTGTCGAAAGTTCCTGTTTTTGAAATGCTGCTAGCCATCATAAAGGTACGGCTATGGGAATTTATTTTATGATTCGCTGCCGGGTTGGGTGGAAAAATGGGTGTACCGTGAATACAGGATATCGGCTGTTGGGAAAATACCCCATGAAACCAATTTATCGCAAACAGCCGACTGATGGGATGGGCTTCGGCAGGGGAGGTGGAGGGAAGAACTGCGTTAATCCATGCTTAACGCCTGATCCAACAACTGCGATAAATGGTTGCTCAGAGCACTTTCCCCGACGGTCAAGACCGCACCGGCTCCTTGCGCGGCGTCAAACTGGTTGTTGGCATTGTCCGGGGCAAAGCCGATGATGGGCACATGGTTGGTGGCGGTATTGGCTTTGATTGTTTTGATAGCCCCGATGACATCACTTTTTACCACCAGATCAGCCAGGAGTAATAGTGGTTTTTCTGCCAAAACCATGGCCGCCAGTTGCGAAGCGTCGTCCACGGCAAGCACCCGATAATGCAAATCTTGCAGCCGGTTCAACAACTGGCTACCGGGCATCAGCCGTTCGTAAAAAACGATCGCAAGTGGTTTTGTCATCGCGCTGTAAGGATGGAATGAAAACGCAAAAAACGCAAAATGCTTTTTACCATCGCTTGCTAATGATTCCCAGCAGGCCCAATACGTTGTCCGCTCCACAGGAAAATTCTGAGCTCCCTGCCATCACATCTCGCATCCTTGGTGGGATTGCCTCTCTATTTCTAAGAGGTTTGGCGCGGAACCGGCTTCGGTAAGCGCGCGATAATGATGGAAGCGAAGCTTGACTCCATTAGGCGACTGGATAATTTTTGTCTCAATCATTATGTTATTCATCCACGAGGATTTTCTTTTGGGCAACAAGCCCGCCCGCCGGCTGTATCATCAATTTGCCAAGGCGGAACCTATTTTTGATTATCACTGCCATATTTCGCCCAAGGAAATCGCGGAGGATCGTCAATTCAAAAATCTCTTTGAAATCTGGCTTGAAGGGGACCATTACAAATGGCGGGCGATGCGCAGCAACGGCGTTGCCGAGAAATTTATCACCGGCACCGCTTCGCCGGAGGAGAAATTCAAAGCGTGGGCCCGGACCGTGCCGCATACGTTGCGCAATCCGCTCTATCTCTGGACGCATCTGGAACTGAAGCGCTATTTTGGCATCAATCAACTGCTGGACGAGGAAACCGCTCCGAAAATCTGGAAAACTGCGAATGAAAAACTCGCCACGCCTGCTTACAGCACCCAGGGGATCCTGAGGAAGATGCAGGTTAAAGTGGTCTGCACTACCGACGATCCGGCGGACACGCTGGAATACCATCGCGCTTTTGCCCGGACCAATCACCCCACCAAAATGCTGCCGGCCTTCCGGCCTGACAAGGCGCTGGTGGTAAACCAGCCTGCGGTTTTTAATAAATGGGTTGAGCAATTATCCGCCGCAGCCAACGTGGACATCAATGGCTTCAGCGCCTTCGTCAGCGCGCTGGAGAAGCGGCATGAATATTTTCATTCGCAAAACTGCCGTTTGTCTGATCATGGCTTGAATCACTGTTTTGCGGACTTCTGTTCGGAGAAGGTGGCGGCTGCTATCTTTGACAAGGCGCGCCGGGGTGGGGAGGTTTCACCGCAGGAGCATTCCCAGTTTGCCTCCTTCATGATGCTCTTTTTTGGACATTTGGATGCCAAGCGAGGCTGGACGAAGCAACTGCATCTCGGGGCGTTGCGCAATAATAACACGCGTCTGCTCACGCAACTGGGACCCGACACCGGGTTTGACTCCATCGGCGATTTTCCGCAAGCGCAGACTCTCTCGGCGTATCTCAACAAACTGGATTCGGATAATCTCCTGCCTAAAACGATCATCTATAACCTGAATCCGGCGGACAACTATGTGTTTGCCACGATGATCGGCAATTTTCAAGACGGCACGATTCCTGGAAAGATCCAATACGGCTCGGGTTGGTGGTTTCTGGATCAAAAGGAAGGAATGGAATGGCAGATTAACGCGCTTTCCAATCTCGGCCTGCTTTCCCGCTTTATCGGGATGATCACAGATTCACGTTCGTTCATGAGCTATCCGCGCCACGAATATTTTCGCCGCACTCTCTGCAATTTAATCGGCCGCGACGTGGCCAAAGGCTTGGTGCCGGATGACGAACAATTGCTGGGACCCTTGATCCAGAACATTTGCTATGCCAATGCTAAAAATTATCTAGCCTTTCCCGGCGTGGATGAAACGCCGGTGAAAAATAAAAAATAAGCGAAGGACACTTGCCGCAAAGCCGGGTTGCCAGCAGCTATTCTGTGGCGGTTTTTTTGCCGCGGCCGCATGGTCACGTTTCTCCGGCTTGTTTTGTCCGGGGGATGGGACTACTTTTATCGCATGAGTGATGGCAATACTTTCATCCGAGAAGATCCGTGGCGGATCTTCCGCATCATGTCTGAGTTCGTGGATTCGTTTCAAACCATGTCCCAAATCGGCCCCGCGGTGACAATTTTCGGGTCCGCGCGGACGAAACCGGCTGACAAATATTACCGCGCCGCTGTCACTATCGCCAAGAGTCTTGCCAAACATAAGCTTGCCGTCGTTACCGGCGGCGGCCCCGGCATTATGGAAGCCGCGAACAAAGGTGCCGCCCAATCCGGAGGCAAATCCATCGGACTCAACATTGAGTTGCCACGCGAGCAAAGCGGCAATCGCTTTGCCAATGTGCCGGTGCATTTTCACTATTTCTTTGCTCGCAAAGTCTGCTTCGTGAAATACAGCCTGGGCTTCGTTTTCATGCCGGGCGGCTTCGGTACGCTGGATGAATTTTTCGAAGTGCTGACCCTGGTGCAAACCGAGCGTATTCCGCAATTTCCCCTGGTGCTGTTCGGTCGTGATCACTGGAGCGGGCTGCTACAATGGATGAAAAAGGAGCTCGCGCATAATAACAAATTCATTGGTCCCGCCGACCTCGATCTAGTGTGCCTTACCGACAGTATCGAGGAAGTCGTGGAACTCATTCGTGATTATGAGCGTCGGCTTGGCACGCCTGGCCTTTTGCCCAATGCCTTTGCCTGAAAGTAAGGGGAACCGGGAGGTTGGGTAATTTGGTCGTCGCCGATCTGATTTACGTGAAGATGCAAGCAAACTGGCCTTTTCAGAAAAATGGATTCGTTCCGCCCCACCCGTTGCGGATGATTTTTCGCGCCGTCGGGACTGACTGGCAGTTGCTTTCTGAGTGATTTCATGCGTCCGCTGCTCCAGGAATTCAATACGGCACATACGCCTGAGTCGCTGGTCGAGAATTTGCGGGGCGAAAGGGGCATTATCCTGTTGCGCACCTCGCAATTTGACTCGCCTTTGGCCTGCTATTCGATTGTTGCGGCCAATCCACTGCTCACCTTTCGTTCCAGCGGTTCCCGCTGTGAGATCTTTTCTCCCCTGACGGAGGTCACCCCGCGGTTACAATTTGGCAATCCCTGGCGGATGCTGGATGCCCTCATGGCTTGTTTTGAATTGTTGGAGGAAGTGGATCGGCCCTTTCCGCTGGGAGGGGCATTTGGATACTGGGGGTACGATCTTAAAAATTTCGCCGAGCCTAAACTGCCGCGCCGGGTAGCGAATGATCTGGGGCTGCCCGATTGCCACGTCGGCTTTTACGATAGTCTGGTGGTTTTTGATCATCGGCAGGGTTCGGTTTGCGTGGTCTCCACCGGGCTGAGTGCGGATGGTTCTCGCAGCGAGAGCCGGGCCAAGGAACGATTGAAGTTTTGGGAGAACCAACTGGCAAAATTGGTGCCCAGGCTGACGGTTTTGTCCTTGCCGCTGCCGCAGGAAGTCATTCGCCTGCATTCCAATTGTTCCCGGGAAAAGTTCCTCTCGATAGTCGAACAAGCGCAGCGCTATATTCGCAGCGGCGATATTTATCAGGTCAATCTGTCCCACCGGCTCACGGCGCAATGTGCCGTGGAGGCATGGGAATTTTTCCAGCGGCTTTCCGCCGTTTCGCCAGCACCTTTTGCCGCGTTTATGGATTGTGATGGCGGTGCCGGGCAGGAACGGTTTCAAATTGCCTCTTCTTCCCCGGAACAATTTCTGGGCATGAGCGGGTCACGCCTGGTCACGCGTCCTATTAAAGGCACGCGCCCGCGCAATCCCGACCCAGCGCGTGATGAGCAGTTGGCTCGCGAACTGCAAACCAGTCCCAAGGAATTAGCCGAGTTGGTCATGATCACCGATCTTTTGCGCAACGATCTGGGGCGGGTTTGTCAATTTGGCTCGGTGCAAACCCCCGATCTGGCCCGCCTGGAAAAGTATGCACAGGTGCAACATCTGGTCTCCACGGTGGAAGGTCGGCTGAATGCTCAGGTAAGTCACTTCACGGCCTTTGCCAGGTGTTTTCCGGGCGGGAGCATTACGGGCGCCCCTAAATTCCGAGCGATGGAAATTATTGACGAATTGGAAACCGTTTCGCGCGGTCCTTATTGCGGCTCAATTGGTTATCTCGGCTTCAATCGGGAGAGCCAGTTGAATATCGCCATCCGCACGGCAATTTGCCTGCGCGGAGAAATTCATTTTAGCGTGGGCGCCGGCATCGTGGCCGACTCCCGGCCAGCAGCCGAATACGCGGAAACCCTGGATAAAGCCCGGGGGTTTATGGCGGCATTGGGCCATTCTGGTCGTGAGTCGATTCCCGGTTAGCAATAGATGTATTTGAAATAATTTTCCAATCTGCTCACGGCCAAGCACTGACACAGGAAAGATGAAAACAAAACCCAGTCAACTCCAAGTGGCGATTCGACTCTTGCGCCCTGCGTTCGCACTTGTCGCCAGCCTGCAACTCGCGGTTCGGGCGGATCTTTACGCGGCCGGGTCCGCGTCCTTGATGATGCGGTCCAACATCATTGTCATCCTCAATGACGATCAAGGTTACGGGGATTTTTCCTGCACCGGTAACCCCATTATGAAGACGCCGCAGATGGATCGGATGCACGATGAAGGAGTCCGCTTCACGGATTTTCACGTCAGCCCGACCTGCTCGCCAACCCGTTGCGCATTGATGTCCGGAGCCCACGAGTTCAAGAGCGGAGTAACCCACACGATTCTCGAGCGCGAGCGTATGAGTTTGGCGACTGTGACGCTCGCGCAGGTGCTCCAATCCGCCGGCTACACGACCGGCATCTTCGGCAAATGGCATCTCGGTGACGAGGATGCGTATCAACCAGACCAGCGCGGCTTCGATGAGGTGTTCATTCATGGCGGCGGTGGCATTGGCCAGACTTATCCCGGCAGTTGCGGAGATGTTCCGGGAAACCACTATTTCGATCCCGTGATCAAACACAACGGGCGGTTCGAAAAAGCGACCGGCTTTTGCACCGACATTTTCACGGCGCAGGCGATGAAGTGGATTACGTCAGTGAAAGGCACAAAACCGTTCTTTTGCTACCTTCCATTCAATGCGGCGCACGAGCCCGTTTCCTGTCCGGCGCAATTTAAAAAACCCTATGAGGGCAAGGTGCCGGATAAGGTGGCTACGTTCTACGGAATGCTTGCCAACATTGATGAGAACATCGGGCACCTCTTGGCCGGACTGCAGGAATGGGGGATTGATACGAATACCCTGGTCGTGCTGATGAACGACAACGGCGGTTATCCTCCGGCCTGCCAGATTTACAATGCCGGTATGAGAGGCTCGAAAGCCACGGCGTGGGAGGGCGGCACGCGGGCGGTTTCGTTCTGGCGCTGGCCGGGCTCCTTGAAACCTTCCACGGTCGAGCAACTCACGTCGGTCGTTGATCTGTTCCCGACCTTCATTGAATTGGCAGGAGTGATGCTGGATGCCAGGGTGACCGCACAAGTTGAAGGGCGCAGCCTGGTGCCGCTGTTAAAGAATCCGGAAGCCCCTTGGGGTGACCGGAATCTCATCACGCATGTGGGGCGTTGGGGTGGGATGTCTCCCGGCTCTCCACCCGAAAAGTATATCAAAGGAGGGTGCAGCATCCGGAATAGCCGCTTCAGCTTGGTGCGCGGCGCGACCGATTGGCTGTTGTTTGATCTTAAGCACGATCCCGGTCAAGCGGATGACCTGGCCGGCAGGGAGCCCGAGGTGGTCAGGCCATTGGCGGCAGCCTACGATCAATGGTGGACCGAAGTTCTGCCGGACCTGGTCAATGAGGACGCCTACAAAACCGCTTCCAAGGTCAATCCCTTCAAGCAAGAATATTGGAAACAATTCGGGGGCGGCCCAAAGTCCCGAGCCCGTCCTGAAAAATTCCATTGATAGAATACTCTATGATCAAATAAGTTTCGCATAGTTCTACCAGCGTTGGGGCATTGAAAACAAGGCATTCACCGAGCCAACCCAACACGATCACCTGGAAATTTGCGATCATCACGAGCCGGTGGCAATACGGGCGCAAATGCTGATCCTCCTGCTGGGCTTTTTACGCTTCAACGCTTACGCCGTGCGACATAGCCAGCAAATTCGGCTGAGGCAAATGACCCTGAAAGAACTGGCGCACGACTTGGATTTGGCCTTGGAGGAAGCGTTGGCCTGAGATCAATTGTTCGCTAGCGGGTGACCAGCTCCAGAGTTGGCGCTTTCGGGAAACGGTGCTTTGCCAGCCAGCCATAAAACTAAATGGCAGGCCGAGGAGAAAGTGTTTCCCGGCCACAGCGCGATTCCAAACGCAAACCTCAATCAAAAACTATCCACCACGCTTAAAATTTGATCCTGCCGGACAAAAGGCGATGCCATCCCCCACCTTCAAGGGCTGGTTCATGAGCGGAGCAAGCGGCTGATAACAAAGGGGAAGCGCAAGAGAGCTGGACAAGGGAGCGCACTATTTGTAAGCTGGTGGGCATGATAATGGATCGCCGTCCGATAATTAGCGACGTCCAACAACGCCTGCTGGAAGGCGTGCGCCTGCGCCTGATGGAACCGGAGGAACAGGCGCGGTTTGCTGGGTTGATCGTAGCCGAACACTATTTAAAAAATGCGCAGTTGGTTGGGGAGC
>CAISVF010000412.1 GCA_903888765.1 uncultured Verrucomicrobia subdivision 3 bacterium
CTAACGGGAATCATAGGCAGGTTTCCCGGCGGACCAGCTTCCGCCGCTACGGTTCAAATGTTTGGCTCCGGCTCGACCGTATCGGTCGTGGACCGCAGGGCGACGTTTGACATTATTAACTCCAGCTACACGGCGGAGTTGGGCAACTACCAGGAAGGTGGACTGAGCGTCACCACCGGCAGCCAAGCTTGGGGTGCCGACCCGCCGATGGCGGCACGGCTCGACCCATTTCACCTGCCTGGGGGGGGCAGATGGCGGCTTCTTCGCTTTCGCCAATGGCACTACGGAGTGGGTGACTATTCAGACGATTAATCAAGCTCGCATGTGCGCCGTCGAATTTCTCTATGGCAACGACTGGACCACCGGCGACATTTACGGTCAGTATCCGTGGGGCAACAGCGGTGCCTATGTTGAGTGGCAGACGCTCGATAATGGCACGGTGGTTTCCTCCGGCCAGATCGGGCTGAATTCCCAGCTCCCGGTGGGAACGGTGATTGGTTTTTATGACCCGGCCGGCTTCGACCAGTTGCAGGTGAAGTGCAAAAGTCCCAGCGCTGCTGATCCAACTCTTCAGGCCATTGCCTTGGATAATCTCTATGTGCAGTTTACCAATCGTCCGCCCGCGCCAGTCATTTACGGCAGTGATTTTAGCGTCAATCCTACGAACCACGTTTCCTCGCTTACGGTCTGGGATACGCTCGGTGTTTGCCAATACCGGCTGGTCTATTCCGAAAATCTGGCGACGAATTCATGGACGCCCGTCACACCGCCTCTACCGGGTGGATGGATTTCCGGCGGCGGCACGCTGACATTCACCGATACGAATGCGCTGGGCCGTCCGCGCCGGTTCTATCGGGTGGAAGCGCAATGAGTTTTCAGCCCGGCCATTCATTTGCTTTTTCGGGGCGGAATATCAATGGGCCCAAGCAGCCGGTCAGGAAATCTGGTGGTATGTGCGGCAACTTACTCATTCATTCAATCCTCCGCAGGTGTGCGGATAGATTTCTGACCCCTGCCAAGTTGAGAGGTAACCCGCTGCCCGCACCAGTTGAAATGGAAACCCCTGATCGTCGCTACCCAGAATGCGGGTATTGACCGGCCCGTTCAGCAATTTGTGGATGACCTGAAGCAACGCCGGGACATCAATCGGTTTTTCCACCAAAGCGCTAACGCCAGCCGCCTCCGCCATTTCATATTGATTGGATTGTCCGGTCACAATCAAGACTGGCAAGCAGGGATTGAATTCGAGCAAACGATCCAGCGTGGCCCAGCCATTCTTCAGGGGCATGTTCAAATCCACCAACAGCAGGTCGATCTGATTCTCCACCCGGCAAACGGTGTCCACTGCCTCCGCGCCGTTGGTCACCGCTGCCACTTGATAACCCTCACCATGCAGCAGTTTACAGAGTGATTCGCGAACTGAGGCGTCGTCATCGGCCACCAGCACTTTATACGCGCCATTATTCATGGGGTTGGAGGCAAGCGCACTGGCTGTTTCATCGGCCCAGCAGCAGTGAAAACATCTGTCCATGTGTAGCTGATCGTTTCCAGGAGAACCGCTGGCAGCAGAATGGCAACCGGCCGATAGCTGGGTGGCGGTGGTACTGGCATTGGCAGCAAGCCGGGCATCGCACTCAACGGCACCTGCCGGATGATCACGTCAAACTTCACGACACAGAACGAGTTCAATATAATCCGTTTTTTCATCAGGTTAATCTTTCCAATTTTTCGGGTCATGGTGCGGCACTGGTTTGATAAAAGGATATTCCGGGAATTTCATGGCTATTCAAGCCGATTCATTTAGCTGAAACACAAATGAGCGACGTGGTTTCAAGTTTTTGGCGGGCTGGTTGGAGTTGGGGACCAGCGCTCCGCGTC
>CAISVF010000413.1 GCA_903888765.1 uncultured Verrucomicrobia subdivision 3 bacterium
ACAGCAACCGGGCAATGAATACCAGTGACAGAATGTTTTTCATCAGTTTTACAGCCGTTCTCCGAGGGTTCCCTTGGCCCAAGTATCCAGCAACTTCACCATGTCGGCAAACGACGCGGAGCGACCGGAGCGGACGAAATGGCCGCTGGCACAGTTGCCCGCGAGCAGGATGCCTGCGTCGTCGAATCCCTTCAACGCGGCGGCCAGACAACCCGCGCCGAAATTATCGCCCGCTCCCGTCGAGATCAGCGGCTCGCGGCAAAACGGCCCCGGCACATAGACCGCCCCGGCGGCACTCGCGCAGGCAGCTCCGTCGTTGGGATGGATGATGATGCGGTCCACCGCGATGCGCGCCCGCAGAAACGCCGCGAGTTCCGCCACCGAATCGGCATCCTTGCGACCATGATAGGCGCCGCCGAAAACCTCGGCCATCTGCCACGCCTCTTTCAGATTGAAGGAGAGCATGGTCTGACACTGGCGCGTGATGGCCGGCAAACGGTCGAGCAAATCTTTCCGGTCGGCCACCGGCCGCGTCTCAAACTCGGCGAGATCCATGAAGAAAAAAACTTCCTTGGCAGGCCGGCCGAGTTCCGCCAGCCGCGCGGCCAGATGGCTCCAGATGGGACCGGCATGAGGCAGCTTGCCCCAGTTGACGGCACTGATGAAGGCGGCGGCTCTGAGTTCCGCGTCGAGCGCCGATTGGCCGACACATTCGAGCACGCGATCCCAAGTCACCTCCGCGCAGGCCGCCATGTCGCACAGCATGACTTTGCCATCCGTAAACTCCAGACAGGTCGTGTGCGCCGGTTTGGCCAGCGTATAAAGATGTTTTGTTTTTCCGCCGAGCGCTTCCTGATAAATCGGCAACACTTCTCGCAGCCCCATCGCGCCGATGTAGGTGACATCAATCTTGCCGGCGTGGATGTCGTTCAGCGCGGCGGCGAACAGCGGGCCGTTCCCGCCGAACTTGTCGCCGAGATGCCGCACCGGATACGACGCGGCAATGCCGGCGGCGGCGGCCACCTTGGGGCCGAATTCCGCCATCGAGGCCGGCGTTTGCAGACGGACGAAGGTGTCAATGAAACCGTCAAACCCGCACAGGCCAGATGGCCGACCTGACTCGATGACAATGGCTTTCGCTTTGAATATTTCAATCGCTGTCGCTAGCGAATATATGTCTCGATAAATCGTGCTGTTGTTGTTCATTTTAATAATCTTTCTAAAATCACTCAGCCACTGCTTTCGCGTCGGCCAGGGTGGGAACCGGCAGCTTCGCCTCTTGAGGCTGCGGCTTGAGGTTGCTGGTCGCGCCCGGAAACGCATACCAATAAGTCGTCGCGCAATAAATGAGCGTGGTGGGTTTTGCCGATATGAGTTCCATGTCGAACTGGAACGATTGGTGGAAAGGAATGCCATCCAGTTGACGTGTGCGACTCATCACATTCCATCCTTGAGTCATGGGCTGATCCATGCGCACCAAATTGGCGAAGGGAGTCTGGTGAACGGGTTTCGGGGCATACGAATAGTTGTAATAATCTTCGGTGCCGGTGCCCAGGTGCGACGGAAACGATTCACCATCCACCCAAATCTTTTCATCGCCTTCGCCATACCAAGTGGCGACCGGATTATAAATCGCCAGCGAGTCGCCCGCATACACGCCCCGTCCGTTGATGTTAATAAAGTTCCAATCGCGATGCGGCGGCGTCTTCAAGCCCGCTTCATAATGCCATGCCGCGTGAAAATGCATGGAGCGATCATCCCACTTCCACGGTGCGGTGGTGGCATGCAACGAAGCCTTCACGGACTGTGAGCCGACATTTTGGAGGGTGATCGTTGCAGATTTTTCGTAGGGCATGACCCACCGGCAACGCATCGTGCCGTCGGTGCTGACATCGCGATACCAACTGCGCAGTTCATTGATGCCGACGCCGCTGCCAAAGAAATCCGTCGCCGGGCACCAGGCAGTTTCCTCGCCATCGAAAGTGAGTTTTACCATGAGGCTGCGGAGCGTGCGCTCTACTTCTTTGGCATCGCCGGTTTTCAGGAGCAATTCCAAGCCACGAACCGCGTTCGCTCCCGCTGGCAATTCAAGCGCGGCTTCCGCGCCCGCCGCCAATTCTGAATTCAGCGAGAGCACTTTGCCGCCGGTGAACGGCGCGGGCGAATTCAGTTTCCGATTAACCTCATTAATCAACTTGCTTGCCGCCTCGACCTGCGGCAAAGCGAAGGTCTGCACCACGGTTCCCGGCGCATAGGTGCGGTAGTTGATTTGATAATAGCGCGCGCTTTTGGATTTTTCCTCCCAAGTAACTTTACAGTGTTTGGCATAAGGGATGGGTAAATAGAGGTTGTTGCCGCCGAAGTTTGGTCTATAGCCCGGATGAGCCTGAGCCAAGGGAGCGCCGAATTTCAAATCGCCCTTGAGCAAATCAAAGTCAGTGAAGGTCAACGCAGGCGTTTTCTCGCCATCGAGATAGACGCGAATGACGCCTTGTTTATCACCACCCGCCGTCAGCCAGAAGCGCACGATCGCCCCAGCTCCATCCGCATCCATCATCACTTGCTCTTTGCGACCGTCCGTTTCCTCACTGCGGATGTATTGGGTGTGGTCGTGGTTGGCAAACCAGCCGGGCTTGTCGGGAGCGACCTTCGCCCGGTCATAACTACTCGCCTGCTTGCAGGTGAATTCCTGCGATGGCCAGCGGGCGATGGATTCGGTAGCCACCATCTCGTTGAGCAGCGATTCCAGAGAGACAGTTTCGGCGGCGGACGCGGCAATGGCCGTGATTACGCAAGTCGTAGCGAGCAGCAGCGCTCGCACGCGAAATGTCTTGAGGCGAATCGTCATAGTGTAAGACATGTTATTTGGTTTCCTTGGCCAATTCCGGCTCGATGCCCAGCTTGTGCTGCATGTCTTCGAGAGAAATGCCCTTGGTTTCCGGCACCATGGTCTTCACCCAGACGAGTTGCAGCATCATCATGAAACAGAAAAATAGAAAAATATATCCGGCCCGCTGCGGCTGCTCGTTCGCGCCGGAGATCTTCACCATCATCGGGAACACCGTCGTGAGCAATGCGGCAAAAACCCAGTGCGTGGTGCTGCCCAGCGTCTGTCCTTGGGCGCGATGGCGGTTCGGGAAAATCTCCGAAATGAGCACCCAAATCACCGCGCCCTGTCCCACGGCATGCGCGGCGATGAACGCAAAGATGCACGCCGGCACAATGGAATAATGCTGCGTGAAAAAAGCCCACGCCGTCAATCCGAGCGAGGCGATGTAGCCGAACGAGCCGATGAACAGCAGTGTGCGACGGCCCAGCCGGTCAATCAGCCACAAGCCCACGAAGGTGAAAATCAGGTTGGTGATGCCGATGCCGACGGATTGTAGTAGCGCTGCTTTCTCGCCCAGTCCCGTCAGTTCGAAAATGCGCGGGGCGAAGTAGAGAATGGCGTTGATGCCGGAGAGCTGGTTGAAGAACGCCACCAGAAACGCGAGGCAAATCGGAATGCGCAGGCGCCAAGTCCAGAAGTTGGAGGCCACGGTATTTTCGGCCTTGGCCGCCGCCATCAATTCGTCCGCGTGGGCGTCGAGCTGGGCTGGCGGCAATTCAGGTTCAATCAATTTCAACACTGCCAGACCGGCGGCGCGGTCGCCCTTGCGACTGAGCAACCAGCGCGGACTTTCCGGCAGGCCGAAGCACATCACGGCGTAAATGACCGAGGGAACCGCCGCGATGCCCAGCATCCAACGCCAAGTATCCATGCCGCCGATCTTGGCTACTTCGCCACCAAGCTTGGCAATCACCGCGTTGGAAAGAAAGGCGACGACGATGCCGAAGACGATGTTGAACTGGAACATGCCCGCCAGCCGGCCACGATATGCCGGCGGCGCGATTTCCGAAATGTAAAGCGGCGCGGCCACCGTGGAGATGCCGATGCCGATCCCACCGATGACGCGGGCGGCGATGAACATGCCCACGCCGTTGGCAAACGCGCAGCCGAACGCCGAGAGCACATAGAGAACCCCGATGAAGAGCAGCGTGGGCTTGCGGCCAAACTTGTCGGTCGGCCAGCCGCCGAGCAGCGAGCCGAGCACCGTGCCGTAGAGTGCGGAACCCATCGCCAAGCCATGGATGCCGGCGCTCAAGCCCCAGAGAGTCTGGATTTTTTGTTCCGCGCCGGAGATGACGACGGTGTCAAAGCCGAACAGGAACCCGGCCAGGGCCGAGGTGATGGACCAGAAGAAGATGCGTGTTTTCATTGGTTTCGATGTGTGTTGGTGTTGGTTTTGATTGTGTTGTTTATTGATATCAACAAGGATTATTTAACCGCTGATGGGCACGGATACCAAAGACTTAAAAGGCGGCAGCCCAAACGCAACCCAGTGCAGGATTGTTTTAATAGAAGCGCGTCTTTTCATTTGGTTTATTTTCCTTTTTGGTTTTATTTTTCAGTTTGCTTTCTCAATCCATCCGCCGGCGACACCTTCACCGGGGTTTCCATTCTCGGCCCTTGATTTTCCCGGGCAATGTCGTTGCCGGCGATGACCGCTCGCGAGCAATTCAGCAGCAGAGCGGCGAGAGAGATGACGGATGTCAGTTTGTTCATGCCTATGTTTCCTGGTGGTGCGGTTGTTGATAATA
>CAISVF010000414.1 GCA_903888765.1 uncultured Verrucomicrobia subdivision 3 bacterium
TGCACGTCGGCTAGCCGGCGGCGCATGTTTTTCAGGCCATTCCGTAATATCTTATCGGTCAGATCGCCGAGACCGCAGCCATTGTCGGCAATGCTCAAGATGAATTTTCCTGGCAGAACCTGCAGTTTTACCCGTGCCTCTGTCGCTTGGGCATGCTTGACGACATTATTAACTGCCTCCTTGAATGCGAGAAAAACGTTGTGCCTTACCTCCGGCAGAATTGGCGTCGGAGGGACGGCGGGTAATTCGCTGCGGAAACTGATTCCGGCCAGGGCAAAATAATCCTGCGCGTATTTACAGGCATAATTTGCCAATCCTTCAAGCGTGTCGTTGGAGGGATTCACCGCCCAGACGATTTCATCCAGCGAGCGCGTGGTTTCGCGCGCTGTCGCACAAATCTGCTGGGCATGCTGTTCCACTTCTCCGGGCAGATCCTTGTCGGCTTCGGCCATTTCACCGAGCAGGGTCACCTGGGTCAGATTGGCGCCGAGCTGATCATGCAAGTCGCGGGCAATGCGTGCGCGCTCGTGTTCGATCATTTCCTTTTGGTGCGCCGCGCGCAACTGACGTTTCAATTTCGCGGTCGAAATCAAATAGATGGCTCCCACCAACGCGCTGAGGAAAAACAGCAAACTCGCCGCTAGAAACCAGGCGGTGCGCCAAAACGGGGGCAATACGTTCACCCTGAGGGTGGCGCCGGTTTTATTCCAGACCCCGTCTTCATTGCAGGCCGTAACCCGGAGCACATATTGGCCGGGCAATAAACGCGTCAAATGAGCGACCCGCTCGCCGCCGGTGTCGGTGGGTTTTTTGTCTCGGCCTTCGAGTTGATATCGGAATTGCGCCCCAAAAGTCGCCCGTTTTGGCGCGGAAAAGTTCAGGCTCGTAAAGTGGATTTCCAGTTGTTCATTTTCCGGAGTCAGCGTAATGTCGTCCGGCCAGTTGGAACTCAACGGGGTTTTCTTTTGTTCGACGCCGTCCACCAGCACGGATTCTATGACCACGGGCGGAGGCTGTTGATTCGATTTTAAATTCGCCGGGTCGAGCGCCACCAGCCCTTCGATCGTTGGAAACAAAAGTTGGCCCGCCTGCGTATGGATGGCCGCGGGCTGTGCGCCCACCGCACATTCACGGGTCAAAAACGTGCGACAAGAAACTGTCTTAACGCTGCCAGCGGCGAATTCTGCAAGCGATTTTTTCTCCACCCGCAGTAGTCCTTCGTACGAACCCAGCCACAACCCTCCTGCCGCATCTTCAGTGAGATAACCAATGCTGTCGGCGGCCAAACCATTGAGGGTCGAACAATTTGTCCATTGGCCGTGATCAAGCCAGGCTAGCCCATGACCGGAAGTGCCCACCCACAAAACCCCTTCCCTGTCTGCGAGCAGGCAGGAAACATCTTTCACCGGTGCGGCGGAGGGACGGATCTTACCATCTTGCACCATGAATAATCCTCCACCCTCGGTTCCCAGCCAGAGGATGTCGTTCGCAGTCTGGGCAAACGCGCGAACGGCGTTTTTTGGCAGGCCGTTGCGCGCATTGAAAAATTTCCAAACCTTGCCGTCAAAGCACCCGGCACCTTTTTCGCCTCCCACCCAGACATTTCCATCCCGACTTTCGAAAAGCGCGGAAATTTGCGCACCGATACTCGCAGCCTCGCTTACGGGGCGGAAGTAGTAGGACATGAAACAAAATAAACCTTCACCACTGGTGCCGGCCCAAACTTTGCCTTGATGATCCACCAGCACGGGCCATGACTTGGATTCTCGCCCAATTCCAAAGTGCTGCAGGGAATTCGTGCGTAAATAGGTTAAACCATGCAGGTTGAATGTGGTCCAAATCCCTCCATTGGTGTCTTCCGAAACGGATTGAGCTACGCCTGTGTCCAGTCCGGGTGGGCTCATAAAAATTTTTCTGCGCAAGCGGTCCAGGCCGCCGGTGTCAGTGCCTACCCACAGGTCGTCTTCACTATCAGAGCAAAGGGACAGGATGAAATTATGTGACAGCCCGTGTTCAGTATCAATATGGTGTGTATCTCCCGTTGCCTCAAAATAAAACACCCCCGCACCGAGCGTGCCGACGACGAGATCGCCATGGCCGTCTTCAATCGCGGCAGAGACGGGCGTGTTTGTCCACGGGCAAAGGCCGTAATCTTTTTCCGGCTGACCGTTGCGCCATTTTTCCACCCGGCCATTTTGTAATTGCCAGACCACGCCATTTTTTCCGGGAACAAAAAAATGCGCCGCCCGGTAAAATAATTGGGAGGGGAATACCGAGGGCTGCAA
>CAISVF010000415.1 GCA_903888765.1 uncultured Verrucomicrobia subdivision 3 bacterium
CTCCGCTACGCTCCGGCCTCCTCAAGGACTGGGCGTGGGGATGATCTTCCGTGTCTTGTGGCCCACGAACCATTCCTGGTTTGCTAACTACAGATTCCCTCCTGGTTTGCTCGCCCCGCGACACATTTTGTCAATCATTTGTCACGTGGTTTTCAAAATAGTTCAATCATTGGCGTAATTATCTTGGATGAGGGATGGAATAGGGGGCGCTGAGCGACCAGATCGAAGGTTGAGAGCCTGTTTTGGAATAGCGGCATTGATTTTGGGCGTTTTCTTGGCAAATGAATAATCAGGGGGGCTTTTGCTATGAGCGAGCACACCACCAACAGACGAGGGCCCAAATCTGGCCGTGGTCTTTTTTTTTGAAAACATGGCCCTGCTAGTTTGCGTTGGAAATCCATTGATTCACCAAGAAACCAAACCGCCGCCTTCCGCAGGCTTGAATACCAACCTGAAAAAAGGTCGCCGAGCACGGGTCGTACGCTGACCAACCGGGTCAACAACTGGAGCATGATGGCTGAAATTCGTCAGCTTTTGGCTTCACTGGACATATCCGGCACCTTGAGGCAGAGCAAAAGTTAGTAAGCGCGCAGCACGATGATCCATGCCCGGCTCATTTGGGGGAATAGCCAGGAAACCGGCCGGTGCCAATGGATGCTTTACGCTGGGCAAGCGCCTGTTCGCAGATCCGAATGAGGCGATCAGCAAAATCACCCCAGGAATTATTCTGGGCACCGCGAACATAAGAAGCTTGACCCATGCGACCGTTTTCCTCGCGTTTGGTGGCGGAGCGGATCATGGCTTCGGCTAATTGATCTATATCACGCGCCCGCACAATCAAACCTTCCACACCATCATTCACCAAAGTGGTCGCTCCGCTTTCATGGGTGCCAATGATTGGCAATCCGGCACCCATGGCTTCCACTACGGCACGAGCTATGCTTTCTTCGTTGGAAGGAAAAACAAAAGCGGTGCATTGTTGTAGAATTTTACCCAACTCCCGCTGGGGCAGATTTTCGTAATGGGTAAAGGTGCCCTCCCAGCGGCTCCGTTCACTTGAAAAATCGGGGTAGAAACTGCCCGCGCAAATCAACTCGGCATCGGGCAAAACCTGCTTCACTTTTTCAAAAGCGCGGAACAGATATTGATGGCCTTTGCGCAGGCAAATCGAGCCGACACAGATAAACCTGGGCCGCTCAGGCACCATGGTCCGGGGCTTGAAAATACTGGTGTCCACTCCGTACGGGTTGAGATAACACTTTGATTTGGGGATGCCGTTGTAAACCATGGAATCCACCACAAAAGTGGAGGGACAAATAATCGCATCCGCCCGTTCCAACTCCCGGTTCCAGCGGGCAAACATCCAGCGTGGTGTACCAACTGTGGTTCCCGGGTTCCAAATATCACATTCGCGCTGCCAAAATCCAAAGGCGCTGGTGGGGTGACTGCTGGAAGAATCAATCACCTTTAGAGCTCCGGTTTTGTCTGCCAAATCGAATATTTCGGTGGCTTGTCCGCCGCCGCAGCCATAGGCCACATCAAAAGCGGGGGCGGTTTGGTTACGCAACCACGCCGACCAAATGGGAAGCAGTCTAAGTGCCATTTGCTCTCTAAAGCCAAGCGAGGCCAAATGATAAAATGACTTCATTGCCAAATGGTACGGCCAACAGCGGCGATACTGGGCCTCCGCAATGCCGGTGGTATTTTTATCCGAAATCCAAAGCCCAGCCAGCGTATCCCGGTCCTGCAAAGGGCGGGCTATCTGCCGGGTATGCATCGCCCCGACGGAAGTGAGTAAAATTTTCAAAGAGAGAAGTTTAGAAATCAGCCAGTAACGCACAAGGAGAAACCATCTTTCAAACCGGCTGATCATATTCATGCCGATTTGCCCTTGCGCCGGTTGACTTTGAAAAGGGCAAGGTCTTTGGCATTTTTGGATGCCCGTGGAAAATTCAGTTTTGCTCGGCCAACTGGACAGTGGGCTTTGGGGGCAATACGTCAGCAGGTGGAGCAATACGTTCCGGGTCCTGACAGACAGCCCACCAGGCTGACAAATTTGCAAAATCAGGCAATAAATCTCGTTTAAAAAAATCAGGAGACAACTTTGTTCAAATTAATGACAATTAAAGGTTAGGCGCATCAAGTGGAAACAGCATATATTAGGTACGTGAAAAAATATACTACCATAATTAAGCTGCCTTGGGTATGCGTTGGAGGGTATTTTTTGGGTTTATTAATGGCCGTGCTGGGCGCATGGACGGCAGAGGGGGCGAGCACGGTGGTCAGCACCAGTTTCCGGGAGACCACGGCTCCGGGGTGGATTTTTAGCGGCACTGGCACAAATAATCTGGGGGTGACGAACACCGCCCTGCTCACGGCGGCTACAGGAGTTGATGCACCGGGAAGCGGGTGGCTACGCCTCACGGATACCAACGGATATCTGACCGGACTGGCGCTCAATACAAACACCATCCCCTCCACGAACAGTTCCATTTTTACCAGCCTGGACATGGCAATATGGGGCGGCTATGCCGATGGCCTTGTATTGTTCTTTTACGATGCCAGTGTTCCGTTCAGCATTGGCAGTGCTGGCGGATCGCTTGGCTATGCCCAAAGCTACGCCTACGGGATGGGCGGAGGCTATCTGGGGCTTGGCATCGACGAATTCGGTAACTATTCGAACCCGAACCAAGGACGCATCGGGGGGCCGGGACAGATTGGCAATGCCATAGCGGTGCGCGGGCCGGGATCCCAAATGGCTGGCTACAAATACATCGCTGGCACCGGCGACGGGATCACGCCGCGGCTGGCGACACTTTATTACTTTCCCAATAATAAAACGCGGTCGACCAACAGCGTGGATGCCCGGCATGTGGAAGCGCTACTGAGTCCGAACAATCAATTGACGGTTTATATCCGTTATGGGACCAATGCGCAATTTCTCTGTTTCGTGGCGGACCTTTCCAAATACTCCCGGCCGAATAATTTAAAAATGGGATTCACCGCCAGCACGGGCGGAGCGATGTCCTTTCACGAACTGCAAAACGTGACGATTGGAGCCAACATCGGCACGCTCTGGGACAACCAAAATGGAGACAGCCTCTGGAGCACAGCGACCAACTGGAATCCCGACGGTCTCCCGACCGCGGGTTCGGAAATTGTGTTTAACAACACTTACGTCCAGACCAATCAAACCATTGACCTCGGCGGGGCAACCCGGACGGTACGCGGCATTTCGTTCGATGCCGACTTCCCGTATGTGTTGACCAATGGAACGCTGTATTTCAATACCAACGCCGACTCGGTGGGGCGGCTGGCGATCAGCCAGAGCGGCATCAATGGGAGTGGCAACATGACCATCGCCGCCAATCTCCAAACGTCTGACGACCTGACGATTGACAATGCCGCACCGGGTGCGCTCGCGCTGAATGGCAGTCTGGACAACCAGGGCCACACCTTGTATTTCGCCGGCGCGGGCGTGGAAAACGTGAATGGCGTTATTTCCGGCAGCGGTTTAGTGGTCAATTACCGATCCATTTTGACTCTGAACAGCAACACCTATACCGGCGGCACCCTGCTGCAAAATGGCACCACCATCCTGGCCAACGATCGAGCCTTCGGCAGCGGCACGGTGTCTTTCACCGGCGGTACCGTGCAGGCCACCAATGGCACGCGCACCATCACCAACCTTTTTTGGCTGCAAGGTACCAGTGAAACGATCAGCGGGAGCACGGCGCTGACTTTTACGGGAACCTGGTGGTCCCGTCTGAACGCGACGCTGAATATTAATAATACGGCCTTGACGCGATTTTCCGGAGGCATCGCTTTGGCAGAGAATAATCTCATAAACACGCTGACGCTAAATGTGGCGACGTCGGCCCTGGTGGACGCGGTCATTACCAATGGGCCGGGATCCGGAGCGGACAACCTGACCAAGGCGGGACTGGGAACACTTTCACTGACGGCATCCAACGGCTACACCGGCATGACGCTGGTGACGGGTGGCACCCTGGCGCTGGGAGCCGACGAGCGACTAAATGATGCCAGCGCCTTGTCGCTGGCGGGCGGCACGATTAATCTAGGTGGCTATTCGGAAACGGTCAGTGGCCTGGGATATACCAACGGCAGCATTGATTTTGGCACAAATGGGACCGCCAACTACTTCATGTTCACCACAAACCTGCCGACGGCGGGCAGCCTGTTCGTACTTAATTTTCAAGCGGGGATTGATCATCTTGCCTTCCGGGACACCAACACGGTGCCCGACACTTTTGTTAACGGGGTGTATTTCGCCGGCTACGGCGTCGGCGGCACCGTGACGGCGGCCGGGCAAACCATTCCCGGCCACAGTGGCACTTGGAAGTTTATCGAGCCGGCGGCCGGGCAAAACATATGGAATGGTGGCAGTGCGCTGGACAACCTTTGGTCCACCTCGACCAACTGGGTGGGCAACGTCCAACCCAGCAGCGGGAGCGGGGTGAATGTGTTCTTTGATGGCAATACCCGGCTTACCCCGGATCTGGATAACAACCGCACCGTGGGCCAGGTACAGTTCACCACAAACGCCGGTGCCTTCGCCTTGGTCAGTTCGAGCGGCTCAGCGCTGACCATTGATGGGACCGTGCCGAGCATCAGCCAGCAATCCGCCCAGAACCAGACGATCGGCCACTCATTGATCCTCACGACCAACACGCTGTTTGACAACAGCGGAGCCGGCATGCTGATTGTCACCGGGAGCATCTCCGGCGCGGGCAGCATTACCAAGCTAAGCAGCGGCGAACTATCGCTCCGCGGCAGCAATTCGTATGCGGGCGGAAATGTATTTTACAACGGCCTCGTCAACATCCGAGACAGCAACGCCCTCGGCGCAACCAATGCGGGCACCAGCCTGATCGGGACAGCGACCTTGGAATTGGCAGGTAATATCAACATTGGAGCGGAACCGCTGACGCTTAATAGTCCAGGTTATAATAACGAAGGTGCCATTTGTAATGAGTGGGGGACCAATAGCTATGGCGGGCTGATCACACTGGCCGGCTCCAGCCGGATCAATGCGGATGGCGGCAACCTGACGGTCATTGGCAACATCACCACCAACGGGGTGAGTTCCTGGGATTTGACGGTTGGCGGCGCTGGAGATGTCATTTTCAGCAATGTGCTGGCCACGGGCAGTGGCGCCTTGACCAAGGATCACAACGGGTCGCTGACGCTGAAAGGAACCACTGCGAACACTGCTTCCGGCAACACCACGGTGCTGGGCGGCTTGCTGGTCGTACAGAAAAGCGCGGGGGTGACAGCGATCAACGGCAATCTGCAAATCGGTGATGGTTCAACCAACGCCACCGTTCGCCTGTTGGCGCGCGAACAGATCAACGACAATGCCAATGTCACCTTGGCGGACTCCGGGGTGTTGGATTTGAACGGATTTAACGAAACCATTGCCAACCTGAACTCCGCCGGCTCCCTGGCGACGGTGCAACTGGGATCCGGCACCCTGACGATAAACGGCTTTGATAACTCCCTCTTTGGTGGTGCCATCCTCGGCAGCGGTGCGATTGTTAAAACGAATGCGGGGACCCTGGATCTGGTTGGCACCAATGCTTATCAAGGCACCACTTTGATTGCCGGCGGCGTGTTGCGCCTGGA
>CAISVF010000416.1 GCA_903888765.1 uncultured Verrucomicrobia subdivision 3 bacterium
AAAGCGATTAAACCAAAAATATCGGCAACGGGAAACAGGCGAATCCGGTCAAGCGCCCGCCAGGACGACAAACAGATGGCGGAGTTCATCATCCACATCCCCGGCTGCGACAGTGGTCCGGGCGATCTCGTCCCGCAACAGTTGCCGGTAGCGCTTGCGCAGGCGGTGCACGGCCACTTTGACCGCGCCTTCGTTCATGGCCAAGCGCGCGGCCAGTTCGGCGTAGGGCTGGGTTTCACGCCCGCCCACGAGGGAGGAATTTAATCCGGCGAACAGTTCGCCTTTGCCGGCGCGTTCGTATTCGGCGCGGAGGTTTTGGAGAACAGTGTCGAGGAGCGTGAGCGCCCAGCGCCGTTCGTAGCTTTGTTCGGGGGTGAGTTCGTCGGCGGGTTCGTGGCCGTAACGGATTTCCGCGCTGTCCAACTGCACGGGAACATGCGGGACGCCACCGCCGCGTTTTTGGGCGCGGCCCCGGTCCCATTCATCGGCCAAAAACCGCTGCAAGGCGGTCAGGAGAAAAGTGCGGAAGCGTCCCCGCTCACGATCGGCGTCGGCCACCCAATGGCGTTCCATGAGGCGGAGGAAGAAGGCTTGAGTCAAATCCTGCGCATCGTGGGCAGAATATCCGCGCCGGCGGACGTAGGTATAAAGCGGATACCAGTAGCTTTGGCAAAGGCAGGCGAGGGCATCGCGGGCGTGATGGGTGTCCGAATCTGAGGCCGACAGGACCACGGACCAGTGGGTGGTGGCAAACACGGCCCGGGGATGGATGGGCGCGGAACCGGTTCTTTCGGTGGAGTCCATGCACCCAGATATTAGGAAAAACCGGCGAATGGTTACAGGCAAATACGGTTGCGAGCGATTCCCCTGACCGGCCCGGAATCCATGCCGTTTTATTGAGCAGGGAAGCATGGATGCCAGCCATGCCCGGGAACGTGCAATCTTCAACGATTAAATACGATGAAAGAACGGAAAAGGAGCATAAAAACTCACCCTCCCGCTATTCGCTCTTTTCGAATGAATGCCTGCCCTACTCGGATCAACCGTTGATGGTCCACCCCTCGCGGTATTGGCGGCTCAATAAGGCATTAGCCGAAGCCAGGTTTGTGACGCGACCAGCGGCGCCATTGTACTCAATTTTCTGACCAACTCGATAGGCGACGAGCCCAAGTAACATTTGCTCGATCATATTGCCGGAATATTCAAAATCGCAGGAAGTTTTCAAGCTTCCTTTGCAGGCATCAAACCATTCTTTTTGGAAATGGCCCAGCGGAGGAAGGACTTCGGCCTTAGGACGGGGATGGTAATAGGTCATATCGGATTCATCGCCAAACGGAAGCAGCAAGCGGGAGGTGAAATCCGCCACCAGAAACCCTTTAGAACCCTTGAACATGGCTCCGTGCCCGATTTTGTTCAGCTCCACGTATTCCTTGGGTGAATTGGGCATGGCCCCACCCTGATGCCAACTCACCCTGATGGGTCCGCGCCAGGAGTTGGCGGGGTGATCAAAATAGGTTTCCAGCGTGACAGGGCTCACCTCCGGGTTGAGCGCCTCGCCACGCCCCTCGGCGGCGGTGGGCAGTTGGGCATCCACTGCATTCCACACTAGATCCATGGTGTGGCTGCCCATATCACCAACCTGGCCATTGCCGAAATCCCAATACATATTCCACTCCAGACAATTGGCCCCAGATTTGCCGGAAAAATAGCCGGGGTTGTAGGGGTGCAGCGGGGCTGGCCCAAGCCAGAGATCATAGTGCAAGGTGGAGGGCGGCGCACCCTGAGCCGGCAGATAGCCGGGGCGACGCAACTGGCGATTACCCCAGGCGTAGGCGGCTTTCAATTCGCCGACAGCGCCATCCCGAATCAATTCGCGAACGCGATTAAAATTCGCGAAGGCATGCCGCTGAGTACCCACCTGCGTGGCAAGCTTGCCTTTGTTTTTCAGAAAATTTGCCCGAACAATGCGGGCTTCCTCGACTGTGTTGGCCAGGGGTTTTTCACAATAAACATGCAACCCGCGATTCAGCGCCCAATTGGAAATGAAAGCATGGGTGTGATCCGGCGAGCAAATAATGATGCCATCCAGCCCAAGCACCCGGTGGTCATCCAGCAACTTGCGCCAATCTACGTAAGTTTTGGCGCCGGGAAAACGCCGCAACCCGAAAGCCAAATGGTTCTCATCCACGTCACACAAAGCCACAACGTTTTGGGTGGCAAGAGAATCAAAATGAGCTTCGCCGCGCCCCCAGGTACCGATGAGAGCGAGGTTCAATTTATTGCCAGGGGCACCGGCTCCGAAGAGCTTAAAGTCGGTCAAGATCAGGGGCGCAGCGGCAGCGATGGCAGTGG
>CAISVF010000417.1 GCA_903888765.1 uncultured Verrucomicrobia subdivision 3 bacterium
CCGCCCCTCCCACCCCAAAATATCTGGCCCGAAATCTTGGGATTTTATTCGCTGTAAAATTTCTCCTTTTGAACTAGCACAGCTTTCTCCTTTTGAACTCCCGCCGACAGGCAATCGAAATTTACGTGACAAAGCTGTATCCGTTGATATACTCACCGACCTTTTACGACCCTATGGTCTAGCGGTTAGGACACCTCCCTTTCACGGAGGTAGCCCGGGTTCGATTCCCGGTAGGGTCGCCATGTTAATTTAAGTCAATAGAATCAGGCATTTCTAAATTAAACAGCCGTCAATTTAGATCTTTGGGTAACGTATCGGGGTAACGTATCCACCCGTGTTTTAGGGGTTTTCTTGACATTTGCACGCATAGCGTGGCACTTCTCCCAGCTTCGCGATCTTACCAACTCCTCGTCACGTCATTATAGGATTTAACCAAATATTTATGATGACCATTTCAGACCGTCAAAGCAGTGTTCCGCCCCTTAACGGGTAACCAAATGCAAGAGTGTGGTAAAACTGTGGCAAGAAAGTGGTATTTCAGGAAGCAGATTATGGCTTTGCGCATTACACGGTAGCGTTGCTCGGCTGCCGCGATGGCGATGGCAATACCTTTGTCGTGGACGAACACGCCGAACGGCTGTGGCTGCCACAGCGTCATTCCTCGGGAATTCCAGCGATGCTGACCCGGCATGTAATGCAAATTGAGGACCTGCGGCGTTTCTCCGCCGGGGCGAATGTGTTCAGCCGGCAGGGCGTTGGATCGACCGTGGCGCAACAGTACGAGCGGCAGGGCATTCGGCTGCGTCCGGCGAACATGGACCGGCTGAATGGCTGGGCTGAAATGATGCAACGCTTCGGGGACGTCGAAAGCGGTATCCTGGCTACTTTATACATTCCACAGCGTTGCAAACTCCTGGTGGAGACGATTCCTGCGCTTCAGCATGACCCAAACCGGCCCGAGGACGTCTTAAAAGTGGATGCCGACGAGGAGGGAGTCGGTGGCGACGACTACGCCGACTGCCTGCGCTACCTGGTTACCACCAGGACGCCGACGATACTGGTTGTGGGCATCCAAAGGGGCCATGCCCCGTTGGTGGCGTGCCGCCATGAGGCATAACCAGCCCAGCCGTGCGGCGTATGAGCACATAGCAGGCGGCGGGCGATGAGCGGGAAGCACTTGGAAAGGAGCCATCGCCCGCCGCTGCGTAGCTGCTGAGGCCCGTCTGCCGAGTGAAGACTCGCGGCCTTGAAAATGAGGGGTGGTTTACATTCATCATTTCTGCTACGGTTCAGCGCATGAGAGGGCTTTGCATATCGATTTTTTTCATCCTGGCTCTTTTCGCTTATCCTCGCACTGTGGCTGGCCAAGGTGTTGTGTATGTTTCAAATTTAAGTGAGCCACTTGCGGGTTGGAATATTGGCAACGGGAATCAAGGCTTTGTGACTGGCACCGCGAGCGGCGGTTACATGTTAAACAGCATCACATTGCTCATGGGCAACTGGGGTGGTAATGCCAGCAATTTCAATGTTTCTGTCTACAGCAGCGTAGACAGCCAGAGTGGTGTTTTCCTTGGCGCATTGAACGGCAATCCTGATCCAGAGGCGGCTGGTGAATACGTGTACGGCACCGCTGGACTGGCATTGCAGCCCACCACCGAATATTGGATTGTCGCTACTGGCGATTCTTGGTCCACAGGTTCCATCATGCCGCCGGGTGGATACTGCTGGCAACTTTCCACATCGGTGAATTACAAGGCCATTGATGGCTGGTCCATAAATAACTCGGGTGGACAATTTCCCCAGGTTTTTCAATTTGCCATCAATGCTACAGAAGTTCCCGAGCCTGATGAAATGACCTTGCTGGGGCTGGGAGCTGTCGGTTTTCTTTTTCTCTGCTGCGCCCGAGCGCGATCAGCGAGAACCGGAGTATAACGACGTTTCGAGCCGCGCGAGGAGCGCAGCGACGAGGGGCCTTGCGGACTGCTACCTGGCGGACTGCCGTCTTTTGTCGCCGTGCTGTTGGAGATCCGGGGAACGAAGTGCCCGGATCGGCGCTGGCTTGGTTTACCTGCCCGGGGCGACCGCCATTGTCTTGGCCAGTCTCGGCTGTTTGAACTGTGTAGCCGACTGGAATGGAACGGAGTGGGCGGAGTCTGAGGAGCCGGCGCAGTGTAATGCAAGGTAGGCGAAACAGATCAAAGCTGACGAGTCTGGCGGCGGTCGTGGCCGAAGCGTCCCTGGCAAATGGTGAGGCACGAGCCACTTGGCAGGGTCGCGAAGGCGGGCCAACGAAAACACTGCCCAGCCGTCAGCGTTCCCGAAAGACTGCCAGCGGCGAGCCGTGGCTGTCGTCGGGATGCCTCGGGCAAGCTGGCGAGCTGGCCAACGGCTTCCGCCGTTGAAGGCCCCGGGCGCGAAGCGCCTGGTTCTGGCGACCTGACCGAGGCCAAGGCGTAGCCCTGGCGGCGGTCGGCTAACTTTCTGAGCGGCCACCGGCTTTGCCGGTGGTTTCCCGGCTGGGGAGCGCGACGAGCAAGGCCAAGCAA
>CAISVF010000418.1 GCA_903888765.1 uncultured Verrucomicrobia subdivision 3 bacterium
ACGACTTTCGAAGCGGGGCCGGGGCAAACTTATACGAACCTCAGCTCGGTGCCATGGACGTCGCTGAACCCGGGCGACACCGTTAACATTCATTATCAGCCGGGGGGTTATCATGAAATTGTTCTGCTCTCCAACAGCGGAGTGACCAATGCGCCCATCACCATCAATGGCGTGCCCGACCCGGCGACCGGCGCGTTGCCCATCCTTGACGGACAAAACGCCGTGACGTCTGCCCAGACTCCTTGGCATGACAAACTGCTGAACACTGAAGGGGTCATTATTGTTAGCCCTGCCGCCAGCCAATCTGCTGAGTACACGCCATCCTGGCTCGTTATTCAAAATCTTCAGGTGCAGAACGCCAATCCGACAAACTTGCTGACCCAGTCTGACGGGACATTGACAACCTTTAGCCTTTTGGCTTCAGCCATATGTGTTGAATACGCCCAGCATCTCGTTATTCGTGGGTGCGAATTGAGCGGATCTTGCAATGGTTTTTTTTGCGGCTCAAAAAACAACAACCTCCATCAAGTATCGGCCGATGTTCTGATTGAACATTGCCGGGTGCATGACAACGGGTATCCGGGCAATTACAGCGGAGCCAACATCAACACTGAGGCCAAAGGGGTGATTTTGCAATACAACCTGATTGGGCCACTCCGGTCCGATGCGGATGGCGACCAGATTAAGGACCGTTCCTCGGGCACCATCCTGCGTTACAATCAGGTGATTGAAAACACCGGCGGTGCGGCGTTCCAATTCATCCAGACACAGGGCGGTATCGGCATCATTGACGCGGACCCCGCTTACCGGACCAACTTTGTCTATGGCAACGTGTTCTTAAACACGCCGGGCAGTCCGGCTCTGATCATGTTTGACTACGATTCTCAAGGCATACAGGGTCAACCGCGAAACGGCACCCTGTATTTCTACAACAACACGGTGGTGAATTATGCCGATCAGTCGTCGCGGTATTTTACGGACATTTTTCAACTGCCCACTCATGATGAAGTTCAGACTTGGAACGTACATGACGTGCTCGACTGCCGGAATAATATCTTCGCGGCGCTGCCCTTGACTTCCGGCGGTACAGCCCCGTTCCTCTCGCTCGTGACCTCGGATGATAGCTCCCTGAATCTCGGCACGAATTGGGTGAGTTCCGGAACCGAAATCATTTCGCTGCCCTATGGTTCCACGAATTTCTATGGCACACTCACGGGCACAAACCAACTCCTATATGGCAACAAAATCGGGCTGAACAACCCGGGTTTCGTCAGCTTGATTGCAACAAATTTTCATCTGTTGTCCTCGTCCCCGGCGATTGACGCTACAGGTCCGCAGTCACCGGCGGTTTTGGCTACGGCCAACCATGTCATCTATGAATATGTTAATCCGGCCGCCGGGCAAATCCGGTCAGTCAATGGCATGGGCTTGGATCTTGGCGCGTTCGAAGGTGTTTCCACCAATTTCAACGGACCTTTATTTGTCGTAACAGTGAGCAATGGTTTCGGCAGCGGCAGCTTTCCTGCGGGCGCCACGGTTCCGGTGGCGGCCAACCCGGCCCCCGCCGGCGAGGCGTTTGCAGGCTGGGCCGGTTTTCCCGTCGCCGATGTCTATTCGTCGGGAACCACTTTTGCCATGCCGGGGAGCAATGTCACGGTTATGGCCGAGTTCACCAATTTGCCGGTACCGAAGGAGTTTCTCCTGACGGTGGTTAATGGCAGTGGCGGAAATTCCTATCCGGCCGGCACGGTGGTGACGGTTACCGCCAACCCGCCACGCAGCGGGGAAACCTTTGCCGGCTGGAGTGGCTTTGCCGTGGCTAATTCCAACGCGGCTAGCACCACGCTCACGATGCCTGCTGGCGAGGTGACGCTCTTCGCCAATTACCAGGTTGCCTCCACATTTAATCTGACCGTGATTAATGGCTCGGGCGACGGTGCTTATGTGCCAGGCACGATGGTGGGGATTACCGCCAACAGTCCGCCCCCGGGAAAGGTTTTTACCGGCTGGAGCGGTTATTCGGTGGCGAATGCCTTGGCGACCTATACAACGCTGGTGATGCCGGCGCAGGATGTGACGTTGGCGGCAAATTACCTGTCCACCAACACTTACCCGACCACAATTCCGTACCCGGTGAGCAGTCATCCGCGCCTGTGGGTCACCACCAACGATCTGCCGCGCCTGCGCAGTTGGGCAACGGCGACCAACCCAATCTACATGGCCGTCCGGAATTACCTCACAAACGCAATGGTAGATTACGACACTCAATATTTTCCCGGCGGCGTGCAAAATACTAATTATCCCGATTTCGGCGATTCGCAGGGTTACACCGGATTGATCACGGAAGAGGATGCGATTGCCTTTGCATTGTTCGCCCTGGTGGATCCGGATATCAATGCGCGGGCGATGTACGCGCAACGGGCAGCGGCCCTGATCCGGGTCGCCATGACCCAGGCGGCTTTGGGGCCGCTGGCAGGAGCGCCGTTTCGTGACCCTGGATTTGCGACCTACAACCGGGCGAATGAATCGCTGAAACTGCTGCCGCTAGCAGTGGACTGGATTTATAACGCCGTTGGCACCAACGGTCAGCCGGTCTTCAGCGCGGCGGACAAACGTACGATTCGCGATGGCTTTGCTTTCTGGTGCGAAGCGTGCCGCCACGCTGAAACCGCCGGAGGCGATTCACCTGTGCCAGACGTTTACAATGATCCGACACAGCTGCTTCCGAACAATGCTGCCTATCGGCTGGCCGCTAATAATTATTACATCGGTCACGCACGGATGATGACGCTGATGTCCCTGGCAATTGACCCGGAGGATGATCCGGCTTTCAATCCTGCCCTGCCAGTTTCGGCACCGACCAATTCCCTGCGTTCCTATATCAACATTGTCAATGGCGCGTGGCTTTACCAGGAGTACGCGATGTTTGGCGAAGGCGATCAGGTGGCGGCGGATTATAGCCTGCCGGGTTATGGTGCCAATTTTGGAAAATGCAGTGGCGGCATGCCGCCTGAGGGGATGCTTTACGGAGCCTCCATGGCGGGGATACTCAGCCAATTGCTGGCGCTGCAAACCGCCGGATTCATGAACACGAATTTATCGGGACCGCAATGCAAACTGGCCAGCGCACCGGTTTGGGACCGTTTCTGTGATGCGTGGCTGAGTGTGCTGACACCGGAGCCCAAGTTCATTGAATCGTACCTCCCCAACGCTTATCAGATGTTTGCCTATGGCGACACGTTGCGGCTGTATGCGGATCCGGATTTCTCGACCATCTTCAGCCCGATGCAACTACTGGATGCGGAAACCGGTAATACCAACCGTCTGGCCAAGACCCGATGGCTCGCCATGGATGTGCCCGAGGGCGGTTATGCGAATTTGATCAGCCGCGCCGGAACTTCCTGGGGAGCCAATGAGTCGTACGAGAAAGGCGTCCTGTATTTCCTGACGCTGGACCCGGGGCAACTCAGCGAACCGGCTGATCCACGTCCCAAGTTGCCCACGCTGTTTTATGATGCTTCACAGGGTATGATTCTGGCACAAAGTGACTGGACCACCAACCGTTCGATGCTGCACTGGCGTTGCAGTTGGATTTCCATCAATCATGAGGACGCGGATGGCGGCATGTTCCAGTTCCTGCGCCGGGGTGAGTTTTTGACGAAGGAATTCACCGGCTATGATGCCAATGACTACGGTCAGTGCAGCTATATGCACAACACCCTGGCCCTGCAAAACTTTTGCGTCGCCGGCACGCCCAACCTCGGCTGGTATGAAGCCGGATTATGGGCCACTGGCAGCCAGTGGCAGCTCGGTGAAAACGCCGGCGATCCCACTAACTATGCCAGCACCGGCACAAATTATGTTTATGCCTATGGCGACATGACCCCGCTCTACAACCGCCCGGATATCTGGTCCCCGCAATATACCGCCACAAATATTCTCCAAGCCAACCGCTCGCTGTTGTGGCTCAAACCGGACCATCTCATCGTTTATGACCGGGCAACGTCCGCGAACGCTGGCTTGTTCAAGCGGTTCAACCTATGCATGCCCGCCGAACCCACCCTGGCAGCCCGCAACAGCGGCGGTTCACTCCTCACCGAAACCATGCCGAGCGGTCAGCAATTGTTCATAAATTCGCTCCTGCCGGCGAATGGAGCGGTCAGCGTTTTCTCCCTCTCTAACGCCATCACTACGGTGGCGGAAGGAGAACCGTGCAATTACCGATTGGCCATCGAGGATACAAATAATCCAACAAACATCCGATTTTTGCATGTGCTGCAGGGTGCCGATGCCGGAGCCGTTGCCGATGCCATAATTTATGCACAAAGCACCGGCGGCAATGCTTTTGAAGGCGTGATTGTGCGAGGTGCCGAGGTGTTGTTTCCCGTTAACTTATTGAGCAACAATTTCGCCAGCGTTAGCTATGCCACGCCCGCCAGCGTCACCAATCATTATCTAGCGGGATTGAAGCCAAATGCCAATTATATTGTCACGATTCAGCCGAGCGCCGGGCAATTACAAGTCATGGTCGCTCCGGGATTAGGGATCAGAGCGGATAATGCCGGTTTGCTGGCCTTTGATAATGCTGGCAGACCACTCAACTCCGACTCGCCAAATTGGCTTGGTATCAGTCGCGTGGATGGTGGCGTGCATCTCACTGGAATAGGTGGGCAATTGCTGCCGTATCAGGTGCAGGCTTGCACTAATTTGAATGCGCCAAACTGGATGCCCGTCGGTAGCGCGACAGCAAATGCTGCAGGCACGCTGCAATTCAACGATATTGCAACCACCAATTCTGCTCAGCAATTCTATCGATTGGTGCGCTAACGATGGGCCTATTCTACCGGGTTGATGGATGGTTAGATCGAATCATTATTGCTGCCATTATTTTACAGGTGAGGGCGTCGGTTTGCCGGACTTTTCGCCTGTTCACGGTAAAGCCGCGGGCTCTGGTGAAAACGGCGCCGGAAGGTGGTGGCGAAATATTGGCTGGAGTTGAACCCATTTTCAAATGCGATTTCCGTTACCGAGAGCTCCGGTACTTCTCGTAATTGCCGGGCGGCATGATTCAAGCGACATTGGTTGAGGTATTCAACCGGCCCATTATTAACGAGTTCGCGACAATATTTGGAAAAGGCGGTAATACCCATGCCACAGTGCGCCGACATCTGGCCCAACGACCATGGCTCACGACTGCTCACCGCATTCGCGGCCAGGTCACGCAGAAATAGTTCCACCGTGCGGCGGCGCGAAGTAAGGCTGGGATTCTGGTGTGTCTGTTGTTCGGTGAGCGCGGTTAAAATGCCCAGCAATAATTGGTTCAACAAGGTCAACATGCGCGATTCGGTGTGAGGCTGATCCCAGTGCAACACTCCTTGGGACAAACCGCGAAACGCAGCGGCAATTTCCGATGACGAGTTCCAGACGGGGTTTTCGTTGTGTCGCAGTTTGCGAGTGAGTTCCGTTTTGTCGGCGGCGGCAAGCGTCAGCCAATGAGGCCAACGCCAGTCTTGATTGGGGCGTCGCACTCCCACATCCAGAATGACCCAATGCAATTTTCCCGGCCCGATATTTGGAGCTCCTAACTTGTGTAATTGCCAGGGTCGCGTAATCGTAAACTGGCCGGAGGCAAGTTCATAATTCTTCGTTTCAACTGAAAAAGCCATCTTGCCCGTTTCAAGGAAAGTGATTTCAATGCCTTCGTTGCGGTGTGCTTCCAGTCCCCAATCCTGGGTGTCGGTTCCGTTCCAGAACCCCACGCTGGCTATGCCGGGCAATTGCGAAGTACGCAGCAATATGCCTGGGTAATGACCTCTTGAGAGGGCGTGCAGCTTGATTTTCCCGCCGCGGGCGGCAGCGGACTGCGGCGCACAGGAATCAGTCTTAAACCGCAGATTAGTACCCCGGTAGATGGGAGTGACGGAAGCTGGCATGAATGTTCAATATCCTTCACTGGACAAATTTGCAAGGCTAGGTTGCATTTACTAGATTATCTGCCTCAGCCAGTCCGCTGCGCTTGCGACAACCTGCGCGCGGCGAACCGCCAGTCTGCCGTTTAAAAGCTGTTATCGGTCGCCAAATTGGCTGGGAATATATCGGCGTAATACCACGTCCTGAAATTAAGTTTGGGAACATCTAAACACCGGAGGAATATTAACTATACCATGCCGTTGGGTGTCTCCCTCGGAGGGATTTGTTTGGACCGTAATTTAAAACCCGTATAAGGTCGCCAATGCAGCCACTGAAAACTACAAGATTCTATTGGCCGCTTTGGGCGTGCGCCAACAGACTCTTCTCTTCGGGTAGTAGTCCAGCTTGCGATGAACGTTTTAGAAAAGGTTTGGCCGCCTCTATGTCTCCGGCGGCGGCTAGCATGATCCCGTAATACACGGAATTTGCAGGCGCATCCAATTGTTCACTGCTTAATTTTTGGAAGACCAGGACCGCTTCCCGGTACCGGTCCTGCTTGAATAATGAAAGTGCATAGGTCTTTGCATATACCGCATTGGTCCGATTGGTTGCATACGCCGCTTCTGCAATTTTCCGGGCCTGGGATACATCAAGATTGAGCAGCAGGGAATACCACGCATAGTTGTTTCCGGCTTGATTGTCTTTTGAATTCCTTTGGTAGGCGATTTTGGCCAGCCGCCACAAGCCTTCCGAGTCTTGTTTGGTGCCGCAAAGTTGATTAAGGGCGTTTAAGGCCCAGGTTGGATCCTCACATTTACTGGCTCCCATCCATAAAACGGCTTCATTTCTCGTATGCCATCCCCAAGCCGTGGTCAAGTCGGCTAATTTGGATAAAAAATCGGGGGAAATGGATGCCAGATCAATTGCCCTTTTCCAGGCGATGACTTCGTCCGTGGATTTAAATTGCTTCTCTTCGGCCCGCGCTAGCAAAGCATAGCGAATCGGCTCGTAGCCAACCCAGGGTGTTTTCAGATATCTTTCCAGCTCTCGCCATTTTTCGAGAGCAATGTACGAATTTGCACGAGTAACCGGCAATTCTCCGGTAAGCACGACATTCGTCG
>CAISVF010000419.1 GCA_903888765.1 uncultured Verrucomicrobia subdivision 3 bacterium
GCGCACGCCGCTGCCCGCCAATGCGGTTCGCCTGCCAGTAAGCCACAACCACATGGGGAATTTCTTTAATTCCGTGCGTACGCGCCAGGATCCCATCAGCAACATCGAGGAGGGTCATCGCTCTGCGTCAGTTGGCCACCTTATCGTGATTGCGCTCCGTTCTGGCCGCAAATTTCAATGGGATCCTGACCAGGAAAAGTTCATTGGAGACGGAGCTGCTGAAGGCAACGCGCACCTTGCCCGTGAAATGCGCAAGCCCTACGACTACACCTTTATCGCCTAAAGAGCGGTTGAACTAAACCGCTTCGCGGGGGAGATTGGCAAAGGCTTCTGAAGATTTGGAGGTTTCTGGTCGGAGGATAATTTCCGAGAGTTGAGTGCTGCTGCTATGGCCTTTGAACGGGATGGAAATCTGCGGGAAAGAAATCATCTGTCGCGGGAGTGTGAGAGACCCGACCGTGACGGTGACAGTTCAACTGGTGGCTGTGGATGGGCAAACTAACACGGTCAATTCGATGGTGGAGCGCGACGGGCTTTTTTAAGCGGAAAGTCTGACCTTGACGACAGGGACGAATCGCTTGAATTTTATGGTAACAGATGTGATGGGAAGACAGACCATGACCAACATTGTGGTGACCACGAGCGATTTGGGGTTGACGATTGATGCGGTGGTAGCAGGGCAATCAGTGGTAAGTGGGACTATTGACGACACAAACTACGGGTTTGTGGCTAGACAAGTTTTTCTTTTCCTGTTTTAGACCGTCTGCGCAAATTTTTTATCCGGATCAAGCCGATAAACCCGGCCCGTTTTCAGCCAGTCGAAGGTTTCTTTCCGTAAGGTCAGCCGGGTTTTATTGAGCTGCTTGAGGCCTTTGGGTCCAACGCTGGTGATGATTTTTCCGACTTTGAGGGCCAGCCGATCGTCGATCTCTTCCAGCGGGGTCCAGCGCCCCATCAGCAGATACCAGATGGCCACCGTCAGTTTACGGGCCACCGCTCCCGCTGCCAGATTGACGGAGTCTTTGCGAGCCAGCAACTGTTTGCCCCACTTGGCCAGCGGATGGTGGGAATGCAAAATGGCCTGTGCCAATTCAATCAACCATCCGCGCAGGTCTGTGCAACCAAGCATTCTTCCGGATTCAAAACCTTCAGGGTTGGCATGAGAACCGCCTCCAGACGCCGTTCATCATTGTGCCGCCGCAGCTTCACGTCGCGATCTTCCGCCAGCCGGTCAAGGGTTTCGATATCCGCCCGAGACGTTCCATGAAGCCGGCACAGGTCACTTTCCGATGAGCGGCCAGCCAGACCGCAACCAATTCAATCACCAACGTGAACCCGCCAAGCCGTTTGACGATGTGCAGACCGGCCTAGCGTTCGGCGTCGGTAGCAAATGTTCGATGTTTTTCCAGAAAATTCAACGCATCTTCGTCAGGTAGCCCATGGCTGATTTATCTGGTTTTGGGGAAGGAGTTGCGCAACTGGTTTGAACAGCTGAAATCTCCACCCTATTCCGAGGGCCGGCGTGCCGTTGGTTTTTTCGAACCGTTCGGCGCCCGACGCCCGCTTGGATGTTATGTTCCTCCGCAAAAGCGCCGCCTGGCCCAAGCTGCTGGAATTGGTCTCAGCATGTTCCTTTGGCTTGGCCTGTGGGCCGGTTGGCTAACGCTGCAGGATTGGCCAAAC
>CAISVF010000420.1 GCA_903888765.1 uncultured Verrucomicrobia subdivision 3 bacterium
CACACACTTCTCACCGCTTCCATGCTTTTCCTAAAACGTCTCACCATCATCCGCGATATTCGGAACCGCCGGGCTGACGCTGCCTGACTTGCTTTTCGGAGTCGCAATCGGGTAATAATGGCGCGCCATGATTCGCACATTACTCCTGATTTTTGCCACTGCGTCATTCCTGCCCGCAGCCTGGGGGGCGGATGGCAGTCTGACGCCCGAATTCCTGAACCGCCTCCGGCAGTCCTACAAACAGGATGATGTCCGCTTCAATGCGCTAGCCGCGAATCCCATCAATGCACTGGTACTGAACCAGCGTGTGGTGGACGGGCACGATACGCACTTCAGCCATCGCATCCGCTTCAAAGGCGTGACCGACCAGCACAGTTCGGGACGCTGCTGGTTGTTCGCGGGCCTCAACACGCTGCGGCCGGCGATCATCGCCAAGAACGACTTGGATGATTTTGAATTCTCCGAAACCTATCTGCAATTCTGGGACAAGCTGGAAAAAGCGAATCTTTATCTGGAATACATGATCGAACTGCGGAACGCCGACCCGCTCGACCGCGAGTGGGAGTCGGTGCAAAAATTCACGCTGGATGACGGCGGCTGGTGGCAGGGGGTCGTGGCCCTGGTGGGCAAATATGGCGTGGTGCCCAAGGCGGCGATGCCCGCCACAACGGCGAGCGATAACACGGATACGCTCAACAAGATTCTCGAACGCAAGCTGCATGTGGACGGCGCAAAAATCCGGGAGCTGGCCCGCGCCAGCGCGGATGTGAAAGCTCTGCGCGCCTACAAGCAGCAGGCGATGGTGGAGGTCTATCGGATTCTGGCGCAGACCCTCGGCGAGCCGCCGCGGGAGTTTAGCTGGCGTCCGCCGAAGAAAAAAGATGACGCCAAGAAGGATGAGGCGGGGACGAAGAAAGAGGGCAAGAAAAAGGAGAGCGACAAGTCCAAAGCGAAAGCCAAAGAGCCCGCCATGGACATTGATTTGACGCCCGCCAAGAAATACACGCCCCAGAGCTTCTACCGCGAAATGGTCGGGGCGGCGCTGGAGGACTACGTCAGCCTGTATTACGACCCGTTGAATCCGCTGATGAAGCATTACGCCTTCCAGCGCTCCCGCAACTTCGCGGACAGACCCGACATTGATTTCGTCAACATCAGCCTCGATGCGATGAAACGCATCGCCATGGCATCCGTCATGACGAACGAGCCGGTGTGGTTCGCCGCCGATGTGGGCAAAGATCAGAACACCAAGCTCGGCATCATGGCGACCAACCTTTACAACTACGGCCCGCTCTTTGACGTGAATCTCCAGTTGGATCGCGCCCAACGCATTCTCTTCCGCGACGGGGGCGCAAACCACGCCATGGTTTTCATGGGGGTGGATGTGGTGAACCACCAGCCGGCCAAATGGCTCGTGGAAAACAGTTGGGGCGCCGACAAGGGCGATAAAGGCTCGTGGACGCTCTACAACAACTGGTTTGATGAACACGTCTATATGGTGATCGTGAACAAGCGCCATGTGCCAGCGGCGATGCTGAAGGTGTTCAAAGAACCGGTCACAGTGCTGCCGCCATGGTATCCCGGAGCAGCGGGCGCGAATTAAGATCACGCCGCGCGATTGGAAATGAAAAAAGAATTATCTTCCCGCCAACGCGACGAGTTACTCGGCACGTTGCAAGCCCGTTTCGAAAAGCACCTGATCCGCCACCCGGGTTTGGTGTGGGCCAAGGTGCAGGCGCGGTTGGAGGCCAACCCGGGCAAGCTGTGGTCGCTCACGGAAATGGAACGCACCGGCGGGGAACCGGATGTGGTGGGACAGGATAAAAATTCGGGCGAATTTATCTTCATGGATTGTTCCGCGCAAAGTCCCAAAGGCCGCGTCAGTTTTTGCTATGACCGCGAAGCGCTGGATTCGCGCAAGGAACACAAACCCAAAAACTGCGTCCTGGATGCGGCGGCGGACATGGGCGTACAGATGTTGACGGAGGAGGAATATATCGCACTGCAAATGCTGGGCGAGTTTGACACCAAGTCTTCGAGTTGGGTGAGGACGCCGGCTGAGATCCGGGAACTCGGCGGCGCGATTTATGGGGATCGTCGTTATGGTCGCGTCTTCATCGGTCACAACGGCGCGGAGTCTTACTACAGCGGCCGGGGGTTTCGTGGCTTGCTGAGAGTCTGAAGGGCGAGCCACATCGGCTTATGTGGTCTCGGCGTAGCTCTGGCGCCTGTCACGGCCTTGAAACGAAACGAGACGGACTCAGCCATTCCCACACGTCCGGTTTTGATGAGCCTTTGACTTGTTAAACCTGTTTCGCCGTTCCCAATCAATTCAAGCCCATCATGCAGGCCGGGGTTGCCCCGAAGCGACTGACCTGGCTGTCACTTTCAGGAAACTCCATATTGTTTACATTTTAATGAGGTGGCGATCGCGGTATGCAAAATACGGCTGCGCGAAGATTGTCATTATGAACCAGCTTGTGAAATAACCAAAAAAAGCTAAGCTGTTTCTGCGTATGAAACCATATCTGCCCTCCGTTGCAGCCGTTCTACTTGGCCTTTGTTTCTTGGCGGCAAGCGTTCCGGTTCTGTTTAACCTCATCACCATTCCCAAATTGCCGGAAGGCACGCCCGCCGCGCATTTCATGGCGGCATTCGTCCCCACGGGCTACGTGAAGTTCGTGAAGCTGTTCGAGTTTCTCGGCGGCATGGTGGTGATGATTCCGCGGCTGCGCAACGTCGGCCTGCTGTTGCTCGGACCGGTCATCGTGAACATCATCGCGTTCGACGTGCTGATCGACGACCCGAAGCATCTCCTCAACCCGATGCTTGGCATCATCATCGTCTGCGCGCTCTATTTGCTGTGGGATGCGCGGAAAAAGTTCTCCGGCCTGCTGAATTGAAATCAAATCGAAAGAAATTTTATGCTGCCCATACTCCTTGCGCTCGCCTTCATCGCCATCCTTTTCGTCATCGTCATTGCCGGGCGACCGGATGAATTCACCGTCAAACGGGCGGTGAACATCTCCGCGCCACCGGAGAGAATCTTCGCGCGCGTCAACGATCTGCACCAGTGGGAAACCTGGTCGCCGTGGGCCAAGCTTGACCCGAATGCGAAAAATTCCTTCTCCGGCGCGGACTTGGGCAAGGGAGCGGCTATGACCTGGGACGGCAACAAAAAGGTCGGCGCGGGCAAGCTGACCATCACGGACAGTCAGCCGGTCGAATCCATCCAGTTGCGGCTCGATTTTCTAAGACCGATGAAAGCCACCAACACGGCGGATTTCACGTTCCGTCCCGCTGGCAATCAAACCGCCGTCACGTGGAGCATGGCCGGGAAAAATAACTTCTTTTTCAAGGCGTTTGGCCTGTTCGCCAACTGCGACAAAATGATCGGCGGTGATTTTGAAAAGGGATTGGCCAGCCTGAAGTCGGTGGCGGAACAATGATCTGCCCTGTGGGGTGGGTGAGTTTGACACCAAGTCTTCGAATTGGGTGAAGACGCCGCGGCCGAGATCCGGGAATTCGGCGGTGCGATTGTGCTGAAAGCCAGTCGCAGCAGCGTGGCAAGCTCGAAAACGTCTGAAGTTTGGCGCGTGTAGTTCCGATTGGAGATGGCTGTGACTGGTCGTTGACACAGCCGCGCTCCGGCGAATAGCCCGCCCGCCCTAGCTCACGGTTTTGCTGTTGCCGGGCTGACATGGCTCAAGATTAAGGTCACGATAATGCTGGTGTTTTCGTAATTGCTCACGAATTTTGCAATTCTGTTTTGCATGTTGAATTCGTCTGTGATGCCCCAGTTTTAATAGAGGCATCAAACTTGGCTTGCCGTGACCAGGCTGGCGAAATATTCTTCGCCACATGGCCGAAAATTCCATCCGCATTGAGTACAATCAGGAGCTGGAACCGCTCAAAGCTCTGCTCGCCGGCGTTCAGCGGGCGGGAGATTTTTTCGTCAGTGGCACGGTAGAAATTCCCATGCCGAAAGTGGAAGTGGAAGGCGTGGGCGTGCTTTCTTTCCCCGTGCCTCCACTTCAGATTGCGGCACTCATCCAGCAGGCCACGCGTGCGCCTTATGGCCGGGGCGAAGCGACCATTCTCGACGAGTCGGTGCGCAAAGTGTGGCAGTTGTCGCCGGATTTGGTGCGTATCGGCGGCAAATCCTGGGCGGCCAGTTTCGATGGCATTCTCAAGCAGGTCATTACCGGACTTGGCTGCACGGGTATGGCGGTGTCCGCCGAACTTTATAAACTGCTGGTGTATGACACCGGTGAATTTTTTCTGGCCCATCGCGACACAGAAAAAGCCGGCGGCATGTTTGGCACTTTGGTTGTGGTGTTGCCCGCAGCGCATTCCGGCGGCGAACTGGTAATTCGCCACGCGGGACGCGAGACGATCGTGGATATGAGCCGCGCTGAAGTTTCGGAGGCGGGCTTTGCGGCATTTTATGCGGATTGCGAGCACGAAGTGCGACCTATTACCGGGGGCAATCGCGTTTGTCTGATCTTCAATCTCATTCAACAACCCGGCGTGAAAAATAACAACGAAGCGCTGCACGCGCCGGATTATGAAAAGGAAATTGCGGCCGTGGCGGCGTTGCTGCAAAAAAATCTTTCCGAACCGGGAGCGCCGGCAAAAATCGCCTGGCTGCTGGAGCACCAATACAGCCCGGACGGATTGTCGTTCGCGGGGTTGAAATCCGCCGACGCGGCGCGGGCGCAGGTTCTGGCGCAGGCGGCAGAGCGAGCGAGGTGCGCGGTGCACTTGGGCATTGTTCACATCGAAGAATCAGGCAGCGCCGCAGAGAATTATCAGGACTACCGTCCGCGTGGACGGTGGGGGCGTTATCAGGACGAGGAGGAAATCGAGAACGCGCACAGTGATGACTTCGAGGTCATTGAGGTTTGCGACTGGCGTCATTACCTTAGCCAGTGGCGCAATTTGCGGGATGAAGCGGTGGATTTCGGGGAAATTCCGCTGGCGCCGGGCGAACTGCTTCCCGCCGGCGCGCTCGACGACGAAAAGCCCGATGAGCAACGACTTATGGAAGCCAGCGGCAACGAAGGCGCCAGTTTTGAGCGCTCGTATCATCGCGCGGCGCTGGTGATCTGGCGGCACGAGCGCTACGCGGAAGTGCTACTGCAAGCGGGCGTGGCGGCGGTGCTGCCTTATTTGAAGGAACGCATCGAAGCGTGCAATGAAAAGAAATCGCCGCCAGCAGCGCGCGAGGAGGCTGTGGCCCTGGCCCGGTTGCTGCTAAAGGCGTGGAAGGATGCTGCCGAGTTTGGCACCTATTCGCAGCCCGGCCGGCCGGACAAGCGCGACGAAATGCTGCGCCTACTCAATCAACTGGGCGACTCCGCACTGCTGGCGGAGTTTATCGCCGAAGTAGTGACTCTTGATTACGATGGCAGCGAAAATGCGGCGCTGGTAGAAGGCGCAATGGTGCTGGGCCCTGGAAGCGCCCGACGATTATTTTCCGAACTGGTCCGCCAGCAGATGCAGCCGAACCATGCGGCGTGCGTGGATTTGCTGCACGCACTGGTTGCGTGCAAGTGGCATTCTGAAAGCAAGACTTGGCAAAATGGCTTGCGACAAATCGCCGAGGCTGCGGTTGGCAAACTCAATGAGATCGGCAAAAAACAACGCGAGTACGAGTGGACGAAATGGCGTGACCCTCAAAAAGCCCGTGCTTTGGACGCGGCGCTGGTGGCGAAACTTCTGGGCTCATTGGCCAAATTGGACACTCCCGCGTTGCGCGTCACCGCCGTGGAGGCATTCGCTGCTCGCCCCGACGTGTTTGATCCGGTGACGATTCTTGTGCCCGCGCTGGCGATGGTCCCGGAGCGGGACGCCGCTGTGAAATACCTGTGGAAACACGGCGCGGAATTTCTTTTGCAGCGGAGCAGCTGTCCACCTGAATCGCCGCACGATTGGCGGCAGGACGTGAAGTTGTCGTGCTCCTGTGTGGATTGCTGTGAATTGCAAAAATTTGTTCTTGATCCGCTGGCGCAGACGTATCGCTTCCGCGTGCGCCAGGACCGGCGGCAGCATTTGCATCAGCAAATCGAGAAGCACAGCCTGGACATGGCGCATGTCACCGACCGCCGAGGTTCGCCGCAGACGCTCGTGTGTACCAAGGATCGGCGTAGCTACCAGCGCCGGTGTGACCAATATCGCAAGGACATAGCGGCACTCGCGCAATTGTCGGAAATGTCGAAGACAGCTTCCGCCGGGAACCCCGGAGTGTTGAATCGCATTGACTCCGCCCGGGCGCTGGCGGAGGAGTGGTCGCCCGCGTAATGTTCAGTTATTAAGCAGGTTTGCCACGCTCACCCATGGCGGCGCCTGTGGCTATCAATTTTGCCAACGATGGACGATGGTTTAGAGTGAGTTCCATGAAGTCAATTTATGGTCACCAACTCATCAAGCCGGCCTGACTTCGTCTCGCGGCTCTCCAGCCCGCTGTGCCTCTCGTAGATTATCGGGACCATCCCTGGAATGAATGCCGCTCCCGAAATGATTCAGCCGGGGAGGCGGCGAGGCAAGGTCAGCCCCAAGTCGCCAGAATCTGCTCAGCCTTGACAACTTGTTCAGCGGCGCCAGTAAAACTGTAATGGTATTTCCCCGCCCGGCGGGTAATCAGGACCTTGATAGTGTCGAGGCCGTGGGTCTTCATGTGGAAGCGGAGTTGTTTGTAGATTTCCTTGAACCCGTGTTGTTGGAGGCTATTGCTCATGCTTAAGCTTCAGTGTCTGAGGGCTGCATAGCAATGTTAAACGCCATTTGTTTCTGGTGGCGAAAATTGCGCAGGAATTGCTGAAATTCCGGGGCTCAGCATGGCTCATAACTTTCTGATCGTGGCGCGCGCTGGCGTTTTGCTGGCAGGTCTGGATACGTCAGTCAATAGGTAGCTTTTGCCCATGGCATTGCTCGCATTGTAAATTTGCCGAAAGTCAGGGCCTTGCACTGGTCGGCTGCTCACTTGAACAAGGAGGCTGATTCGGTATAAACCCGGGCAACCTGTTCCATGGACGGTCGGCGATCAGGATTCTTCTCCAGGCAGTCCATGATGATGGCTGCGGTACTACGGAGCAACTGCGCTTCGGATTTCAAAGGAGAAGGGGTTGGCGACTCCCGGATGGCCTGTTCGATTTGCTCGGTCGTTCCGTCGTACGGGTGTTTTCCTGTGCTGACGTAGTAAGCGGTGACGCCAAAGGCAAAAACATCACCCTTAAAACCTTTCGTGAAATCCCCCGCCCACTTCTCCGGGGCCATATATTTTGCCGTGCCCGTTGGATTATGCTGGTTGTCCGTGATGAACGGCGGCAAATTCCCCTCAAAGTAGGCATGCGAAAAATCAATCAGCCGCGTTTCTTGCGGCGTCGCGACCGGCACCAACACGTTCCGGCTCTTTAAGTCATTATGGATGATGGGGCGTCCACAGAAAATACCCGCGTGCATGTCCGCCAAGGTTTCCGCCACGCTTTGCAGAAGGTGATGCGTCCGTTTCGAATCCGTAAGCGTGATGCCCTGGCACACGAGGTCATCTAAAGTGTCGGCCTCGATAAACTCCAAAAACAGTTGGTGGGTAGTGGCGTCATAGGCCAGTTTGCGGCGGATGCGCGGGTGCGTCACTTCTCCCAGCACATACGCTTCATTAGCGATGAAAACCTCGTCCCAGAATTGGGCCGGCTCCTTCAGCAAGGCAGGGTAGGGATGTCGCTCAAATCCTATGCGGGTCAGCTTGGACACGCGGGAACCGACCGCCAGGATATCCCGTGTTTTAATGGCTCGAATTTTCATGTGCATTCCATGCTAGGCAGCCAAGCAGTGACAGAAAGCCTTTTGCTCGTCAAGCGATTGTCCTGCGCAAATTTTAGGTGATCTGAGCAACTGGCTTATCCGCCAGCGGTTGGTGATAACGCTGCTCCTTGTCCCGCGCCTGCAGGTGAAACTGATTGATGCCCACTATCCCGGCGGCTTGGGAAGTTATATCAAGGATAAGCTGCATCACGTCATGTGCGAACTGCCGGCGGCGGAGAATTATTTCTGGCGGGGCTAGGCAACTGGCTCGCACACCATGGCATGCTGTCCGAGTTATCTCTTGTTTGTGGGGCAAAAATCAGTCGAGGCAAAGTCATTAAGCCCCGCTTGCAAAATTACTTTTTGACCAGGGCGGCTATCCGGCGCAGGGCGCGCACCGGCTTGGAATAATAAAAACCATTGGTCGCCGTGCGTGGTGCCTGGACGCGCCAGTGATCCGGCCATGAGACAATCGCCTGCCCGCTCGCAGGCAGGGTTGCCAGCCAGCGGTCGGTCATCGCGGCCACAGAGAAATTTTTTTCAACCCGGTTACGCGCGGCTGCGGATTTCAGCCTCAACTCGTCGCGATGGTGATGAAGATGCAGAATGGCTTGGGCGTATCCGGCAACCTGCTCCACCGGAACGAGCAGGCCATTGGTTTGATCCACCACTTCGGGAATGCCACTCGTCAAATTACTCACAACGGGAACCAGTCCGTGTCCCATTGCCTCGAGCAGGCTCAAAGGCAATCCCTCGTAATTGGAGGCTAACAGGTAAATATCATGTTGGTTTAATAAGGCAGGCACCTGAGCATAAGGCACCGTGCCGGCAAAGGTGACAACCTGCCCGGGCAGCGTTGGTTTCATATTCGCCTCCAAAAAGCCCCGCTCCTCTCCTTCGCCCGCGATTGTCCATTGAAATGGCAGACGGCTGTCAACCAGTTGCTGCAGAATTTCCGGGAAAAGATGAACGCGTTTTTGTTCACGTCCCAGACGGCCAAAATAGAGTATTCGCAGGGGGGCGTCCGGAGCGCGCGCTGGTATTTCTCCTGCCGGACACATGGGCACGCCATAAGGCAGGCATACTACCGGGACTCGCCCAAATTCCGGCATGGCCTCGGCCCGTTGTTTCATGGCTTGCGAAACCATCACCACCAAGTCCATCCACGCAGCATAGTGCCCCATCATCGCATAAACCAAGGGATCATCGGATTGTCCCATGCCAATGCGAAGCACACCGCCAGGTAAATAGCGCAGCACTTCGAAGGAAACTGCACCCAGCGTAGTGACCACTACTGTGGGCTGAAAGCGGCTCAAGGCCCGCATGATTGTTTGGAGCCGATCCTCAAAAATCATCCGCTTTTGGTCAAGACACAGCAAGTCTATGTTCTGCTTTTGAAAGTCGGCAGACAGCGGATTCTCTTTTTCAAAACTAAACACCTTCACCGGAACCCCCCGCTGGATTAACTCGCCAGCAAAGTTGACCAGAAAGGTGGTGGCCCCCCCCATCGGCACCCCGCCACTAACCAGAGCAATACGCAGGGAAGGAGAAGGATCAGCACGCAAATTCACCGGCCTCAATTAAAAAAGTTCGGTCCGAGTTGCAAGCCTTAATTTATCCAAGTAAAACTCCGGCAACTCGCTCGTCTTGAAACGAAATCTGGTGATGATGCTCCGCTTGACCGGCGATATATTTTCTGACCGTTTCAACCTGTGAAAAGCCGATGGAGAAAACACCATAACCGTTCTGCCATCCGAAATCGCGCAGGTCAGGACTTTTTGTTTTCAGCCAGAGCGACGAGCCGCGTTTGACCTCCTTGACCATTTCCGCGGCCTGGCAAGTGCGCGAAAGAGTCGAGAGAATATGAACATGATCCTCTACGCCGCCGATGATTATCGGTTGGCAATCGTGATTGATCAGGATGCCGCCAAGGTAACGATGCAATTCCTCGCGCAGTGATATGTCGCGCCGAAACGGGCGGCGGTCTTTGGTCGAGAAAACGGTGTGAAGGAGATTCCTGGCGAGTGATTGTGTCATGGCGCGATGATGCTAAAACCCGGTCGGCGATACAACCCTTACAGGGTTGATGCATTGGTTTGCATGCTAACCCAAGGTAGCTCGTTCCTCGCAACCTTGGGCTGGAGGATGGCCATCCCGTTGGGATTGCCCGGAAAGGTGACACGGTGCTCAATTACAATGGGCGCGGCGCGCGGCGTTTACGCCGCTTCACCATTCGCCAACCCGCAGGTCAATCGCTCCGCCTTCGCCGGTCGGGATGCTGAAGTGGCTGGAAAGCGCGCTCCAAGGACCGGGTCAAGCTGCACTCCCGGCAGAAGGTCTGGTGAATTTTCACTTTGCTTCTTGAGGTGCTAAAGTGCTGGCATGCAACCGTATTCCGCGCTGGTTCAAATCACCAAAAACTTGCGTCGCCACGAGGCGGAATCAAGAATATTATTTTCCCAGCCCCGTGAGTGACGTGACCATAATGCTTCAATCCGCCAGCCGCGGAGACAGCCGCGCGGCGGAGGAATTGTTGCCGCTGGTTTATGATGAACTGCGCAAATTGGCGGCCGCCCGGATGTTTCAAGCCCCGGCGGGACAAACTCTGCAGCCCACCGCCCTGGTGCATGAAGCCTGGATGCGACTGGTGGATAATGGTGCCCGCACCTGGGAAAATCGCGCCCACTTTTTTAACGCGGCCGCGGAATCCATGCGGCACATCCTCATTGACCGCGCCCGGCGTAAAGCCCGGTTGAAGCACGGCGGCTCGCTGGAACGCCTTAATCTCGAAGAGGTGGAGGTGGCCGAGGCGTTGCCGGATGAGCAGTTGATCCGCATGGATGAAGCTTTGGAAAAATTGAAGGCGGAAGATCCGGCAGTGGCGCAGGTCGTGGTGCTGAAATTTTTCGGCGGGCTGACCCATGAGGACATCGTGGCCATCATGGGCACGAGTGACCGGACGGTTCGCCGCCAATGGAACTACGCCAAGGCGTGGTTGTTTCAGGCGATGACCACCCCCGGTTGAACGCGCTGTGAGGTTTGGCCGGATTTGCCACGCGACGTCGTATGTCTGTATGAAGCCTGAAGTATGAGTGCTGCCAAACAGCACGAACTTTTTGATGCCGCGCTGGAAATCCCGGATCGGGCCCAGCGAAGTGCCATGCTGGATTCCGCCTGCGCGGGGGATGCGGGTCTGCGTGCCCGGGTCGAGGATTTGTTGGCGGCACATTCCCGGTCCGAGAAATTTTTTTCCAAATTCGTCACGGTCGTCGCCCAATCGGCCACGGCGGCGCTGCTGTCCGAGGGCAGTCCGGCTGGCCGCAGCGGTTCCGGGCCGGCGGAGGATCTGGTCGGTTCGCAAATCGGGCCATACACCTTGTGGCAAAAACTGGGCGAGGGCGGCGGCGGGGTGGTTTACCTGGCCGAACAGAAATTACCCGTGCGGCGGCGGGTTGCGTTGAAGATCATCAAGCCGGGCATGGATACCCAGGCGGTAATCGCCCGCTTTGCGGTGGAGCAGCAAGCGCTGGCGATGATGGATCATCCGAACATTGCGCGGGTGCTGGACGCGGGCGTGACGCAAACGGGGAGGCCGTTTTTCGCGATGGAACTGGTGCAGGGCCAGCGCATAACGGACTACTGCGATGAACATGGCCTGGATACCCGGCGCCGGCTGGAATTATTCATTCAAGTTTGTCATGCGATCCAGCACGCGCACCAGAAGGGCATCATTCACCGCGACATCAAGCCGACGAATGTGCTGGTTACCGAGCATGATGGCCGGCCCGTGCCCAAGGTGATTGATTTTGGCATTGCCAAGGCGATGGAAGACAAACTTACCCTGCAGAGCGGATTCACGGCGCACGGATTATTTATCGGCACGCCGACCTACATGAGCCCGGAGCAGTCGAAAATGAGCGGGATGGATGTGGACACGCGCAGTGATATTTACAGTCTGGGGGTGCTGCTTTACGAATTGCTCATCGGCAAAACGCCGTTTGAGCACGCGGAATTGATGGCGTCTGGCCTGGATGGCATGCGCCGCACCATTCAGGAACAGGAACCGCGCCGGCCCTCGGCCAGATTACAGGCGCTGTCGAAAGCCGATCTGGCCGCCGTGGCGCAGCGGCGTCAGGTGGATCCGCCCAGGCTGCGCGCTGAACTGAAGGGCGACCTGGATTGGCTGGTCATGCGGGCGCTGGAAAAAGACCGGAGCCGGCGCTATCAGACGGCCAACGGCCTGGCTTTGGATGTGCGACGGTTTCTTGACAGCGAGCCGATCACCGCGCGCCCGCCCAGCCGATTGTATAATCTGCAAAAGCTGGTCCGGCGAAACAAGATTGTGTTCGCCGCCGCGGGAATGGTCATCGCCACGCTGGTGGCTGGCATCATGGTTTCCACCAAACTGTGGTTGAAAGAGCGCGAGGCCCGCCGGCAGCTCTTGGCGGAGCAGCAGCAAAAAATCGCCTTGCAGCAGGAGGCCGCCCGTTTGGACACCCTGCGTTTGAGCGCGGAGCAAGGGCGCAAAATTGCCGAAGCCATGGCGTTGTTCCGGCAGGGCAAGCTGGACCAGGCGGATCAATTGCTCGAGGTGACACCCGGCTACCAAGCCGGGCCGGAGGACGCGCCAATGTTCCGGCAGACGGGAGATGGGGATGCGGAGCAAGGCCGCTGGGCCAAAGCTTTGAGCCGTTTCACCACCCTTCGCCAAATCAATCAACCAACCAACGCGCTGAATATCCTGGACGACTTCCGCATAGCGGTCATCCTGGTGGATCAAGGAGAAATCGCCCAATATCAGGCATTGCGCCGGGAGACCATCGCCCTTTATAAAAATAATCCCGATCCACTAGTCGCCGGGCGCGTGCTGCGCCTTTGTCTGTTGAGCCAGGCGGATGACCACGTGCTGGCGGCATTGCAGCCTTTCATGGACCAGACGGCGCTGTTGATTCAAAACAGCGCCCGGAAAATGGACGGCCAGTCCATGGCGTGGAGCGCTTATTCTCTGGCTTTGATGGAATATCGCAGCGGAAATTATGCGGCGGCCACCAACTGGTGCGCCACCGCTTTCGCCGCCAATCAGTCGCTGCCCTACCGCGATGTTTGCATTCAATTGATTCGGGCGATGGCCTGCGCACAATTGGGAGAGAAGGAAAAGGCCCTGGCCAACGTGGCCGACGTGCGCCAGAAATGCGCCGCGGAAGCCAAGGAGATGACCCTGCATCCCAAACAATGGCGTGGCTTTTGGTTTGACTGGACGATTATTCGAATTCTCCAGCGGGAGGCCGACGCGCTGCTGGGGGACGAATTTAAAGTGCCAAAATGACCCCTGGGAAAGGCTGGTTACGACTTCCCGACAAAAAACCGCAAAAGTTTTGGCCGGATTTCCCACCGGAAAGCGTATCACTCTTTGACCGCCATTATGCAAACACCATCGTGCACACCTGCCAACCTAGCCCTGCGTGGGATGGAGGCGTTGCGGCGGCCATCAACAAACGGCAGTTTTTCCGGAAAAAAGATAATTAAGCCATGAAACCAACAAGTTCAAAAACTAACTTCCCTCGTATAATCACTGTGCTGCTGCTGGCGGCGATGTCCAGCGCGCCCTCGGCGTTTGCGGCCAACCTCACTAAAGCCGTCACCGGCACCGATCTGACGGCAGGGGCGAGTTGGTCCGGGGCCGTCGCTCCAGGCACTAGCGATGTGGCCCTTTGGGATACGGGGTCGCTCGGCACCGGGTTGACCCTGAACTCCGGGACGGCCAGTTGGTCGGGCATCAAGCTCAATTCTGGCGCGACCGATCCCGTCAATATCGGTAGCGGCGGCACGCTGACGCTGGGGACTTCCGGTATTGACCTGAGTTCCTCGGCAATCAACGCCACCATCAGCTCGAGTCTGACGCTGGGCGCGGGCAATCAACTTTGGAATTTGAAAGCTGCCTCGAGCCGAACGCTTACGGTCAATGGCACATTCACCCGCACCACTGGTTCCGCGCTGATGATCACCACGAATGCCACCGGCGGAATTGGCACGGTGAAGTTCAGCCCCACTCTGATCAACGGCCTGGTGCCTTGGGCGATCATGACCAATTCCGGCACGGCCGCGAATAATTCCGCGCTGGGTTACACTTTTGCGACCACCAACAGCAGCGGCAATGTGGTGGCCTACGTGGGCGCGACGGCGGAAACGACCACCGCTTCGGCCTGGGGCGGAATTGGCAGCGGCGGCACCGGTCTGGTGAACTACGACATTTCGATTGCCGGCACACCGGGCGCGACTGGATTAAACCGCAACGTAAACACGATTCGTTACACCGGCTCGGGCATGACCCAAGGTGGTAACAACGCTGGTCTGCTGCTGAATGTAAATACCATTCTCAACTCCGGTTCAGGAACCTTCACCTTGACCGGCGGGGGTTATGGTATTGCCCCCTCCTCCACGGCGCTTAATGAACTCATGCTGGTGGCCGCCAATGCCGGGATAACGGTTGGCGCCTATATTACCAACAACGCCGGCAATGCGACGACAGTTACGATTATCGGCCCGAATACCGTGACGCTCTCCGCCGCGAACCCCTTTACCGGCAATCTCATCGTCAATTCCGGCACTTGCGCGGCCGGGCTAGGGCTGGGGGACCCGGGGACTGCCACCAGCCAGGGAAGTGCTGTGGGCAACCTGGGCACGGCGGTTGCTCGCAGCCTCATTGTAAATAATGGGGGCACGCTTTCATTGACGGCAGGCAACACGCTGGGGACAGGCAGCAGCGCGAATACGCTTTCGGCGGTCACGCTGGTGGTCAATTCCGGTGGTGTTTTTCAAAGCGGGGCAAATGCCGCCGGTGCGGGCTGGTGGAACAAGACCGGCGCGGTCAATCTGAACGGCGGCACGATCCACGTCGGGAGCGGGGCCAATAACAGTCAATACCAAGGTCTGGCGCTGATTGGCACGGTCACGGTGGGCGGCAGCAGCCCTTCCACCATTGATAATCTCGGTTCATCGGACAACGCCTACAACGCCATCCATCTGGGACAGAATGCGACCGCCAGCCAGTCCATTACTTTTAATGTGGCGGATGTGACCGGCAATGCAAATACCGATTTGAGCATCGCGGCAAAATTGATCAACACCTCGGCCAATCTCACCCCCAGTGGTCTCACCAAAACCGGTGCCGGCACGATGACTCTCTCGGGCGTGAACGCCTACACCGGGGATACGGTCATCAGCAATGGCGTGTTGGCTTTGAGCGGCAGCGGCGTGGTTACGGGCAGCGTCGCCACCGCCGGCAGCAGCGCCATCGCGCCCGGCCTCGCGGGTGTGGGTTCGCTCACCTTCACCAACGGCTTGAACATGAGTGCCGGCGGCAGCGCCACCTTTGATTTGAGCACCAGCGCTAGCAGCGGTAATGATCAGGTGGTGGTGGGTGGAAACCTGACATTGAGCAGCAGTGATACCATTCACCTTAACGCCCTGAGCGGAGCTTCGCCGCTGGATCAAACTGCCGATTATATCCTGTTTTCGGTTGCCGGCACGACGACCATGGCGACCACGCCAACCCTAGTATGGGATGGCACGCCTCCGTCGAATGACCTCAACTACAGCCTGGTGAAGGCGGGCAACAATGTGGTGCTTCACTACACGGCCGCCACGGCTCCCTCGGTGGCCGCGTCGGCCAGTCCAACGCTGGCAAGCCGCAATCAATTAGTCACGGTCACCGCCACG
>CAISVF010000421.1 GCA_903888765.1 uncultured Verrucomicrobia subdivision 3 bacterium
CGGCTGGCCCAGATGGCGGGTGCGAAACGTCAGCGGCTGCCGGGTGACGGGCCGGATTTTCTCCAGCAATTGATTGGTGGTGCCAACCCACACCGGGGCTTCCGGTGCGGGCAGCTTGCTATAATCCGTCTGGTGCCGCGTGAGTGGATTCGGCATCGCATTCGTGCCCAATTCTCCCGCCAGCACAATCGGCCCATAGAGCAGGGCCACCTCATTGCTGACTCCCGGGAGGGTTTCGATCCGCAATTTCATCGGCAATTGCACACTTACCTCATCTCCCTCATGCCATTCCCGCTGCAGTGAAAAATAGCTTCCGGGGGCAGACTTGATGGTCTGGCGCTTGCCATTGATGGCCACCAGCACACCTTCTGCGGCCCACCCAGGTTGCCGGATTTTCAGGCTGAAGGTTGCCGGGGTTGCGGTTTTGATTTTCAAGGTGGTCGTGTCACTTTCCGGAAATTTGGTCTCCTGCCGCACCGTGACTGATTTCTCCGCCCAGAAAATTTCGGACGCAATAAACAGGTTTACATACAGCGCGTCGGCGTCATGAAAATAGATGGTGTCCGCATATTTGGCATGATTTTCCATGCCCGTGCCCACGCAGCACCAAAAGGAATTTTCCGGCGTGGAATAGGTTTTAAAATGCCCCGGCCGGAGCGACATGAGATATACAAACATCCCGGTTTCCGGATCCTGTGAGGCCAGAATATGGTTGTACAGCGCCCGTTCGTAAAAATCCATCTTGGCCGCGTCCGGCTTGAGCGAAAATAATTCGCGCGTAAGCTTGAGCAGGTTGTAAGTATTGCAGGTTTCGGCCGTGTCCGGGCTCAGGTGCCGGGCAAAATCCGTGACCGGAAAGAAGTGCTCATGGTCGCTGTGACCACCGATAACATAGGAACGGCGCAGCGCCACGGCATCCCAAAAAGTCTCGGCCATGGTGAGGTATTTGGCATCGCCGGTGAATTCATACTCGCGGGCCGCCCCAATGACTTTTGGAATCTGCGTATTCGCATGTAAGCGATCCAGTTCGTCCCGCTGCTCTGCCAGGGGCCCCAAAACTTTTGCGTGATTAAATGCTGCCGAGAGTTGCAGGTAATGGGCGTCACCGGTCACCGCATACAAATTCACCAGGACTTCATTCATGCCGCCGTGTTCGGTTTCCAGCGACCGCTGCATCTGCTCCGGAGTCAGCGGATCCACCCGCGATTTGACCCAGTCCGCCATCCTCGTCAGCACGGCCAGCGCTTGGGCGTTGCCGCAATGCTGGTTCGCATCCAGCAGCCCCGCCATGATTTTATGCAGGGTGTACCAGGGGGCCCATACGCGCTTCCCCTGTTCCACGCGGTCAATGAAAGATTCCGGAAACGCCGATAAATATCCCTTGCTAAACCCGGCTGCCGGCGAAGCCTCCTGGCATTTGGCCAGTTCCTCCACGATATAATAGACGCGCCGTTTGCATTCCCCATCGCCGGTGCTGGCATACATCAGCGCCAGGGCCGAGAGATAGTGACCCAGGCTGTGACCGCGCAATTCGCAAGAAGGTTCTTCCCAGCCGCCCAGCGGCTGAGCGGTGGATGGAAGTCCCACATTCACCCGGAAATTGTGCAGCAGCCGGTCTGGGTCGAGTTGCAACAAATACGTTCTATCCCGCAACATGGTGTCCCGGAAAACCCCGTCCAACAGGCGCACTTCCGACAAATCAAACGGCTCGGCTGCCCGCACGATTTTAGGCGGCACGGGTGCGCTCATGGCTGCCCCGGCACACCAGCCGCACCACACCGCACTCATCAGAAGGTGAAAGTAGCGCACAAAATTATCGGGTTGGCAGGCGCAACACCGTGAAGGAATTTCCCGGGAAGGAGCGCTTGAGGTTCGGTCCTGTCATTTGTACCGCTTCGACTTTTGGCGAAACCAGCGTCAGGTGTTCCAATGAATTTTCGTCGGTTGGCTTGTCGGAAGTAAGCACGGTCGCCTTGCCTTTGCCGGTCACCTGACCGGGGCCGGACAAGTTGATTTCTGTTTCCATCGGATCGGCACTGGCGTTGACTACCTTCAGAATGATGTCGCCGCTGGCTTCATCGGAGGACGCCGCCGCATAGAGGCTCGTAAGCTTGCCGCCGGCATCATAGTTCAGATCATGCACGATCTCGCCGTCCAGGTAGCATTTTACATTTTTGCCGCTGACCACCACCTTGAGATCATACCAGCGGTCGGTTTCAATATGGCTGGGCTTGGAATCGAGTGTGTTGCCGGCCTCAATACCATCCTGGGTATTGCCCCAGCCGCCAATGTTCCACCAGGTGCGGTCCTCATTGCCGTTGATGCGGAACAGAATCAGGAAGCCTTCCGCTCCGGAAATTTTCCGCGCTTTGAGGGTGAGCGTATAATCCGTCCATTCGCGTTTGCCGGCCAGGGCCCGGATGAATTCCCGCTCCGCCGTCTGCCGCAGTGCGCCGTCCTGCGACTTCCAGTCCGCTCCGTCCCCCAGTAACTTCCAGCCTCGCGTGCCGTGGCTGAAATCGGATTTGAACAATTCTTTTCCATCCGGCGCCGTGACTTGGATATCTTTGAATTCTGCCGCCGTGTTCCAGGTGCCTACGCCGATCATGCCGCCCGTGATGGTCGCCTCGACTTGGGGTGCTTCCACGGTGGTGCGCAAAGAAGTGTCGCCGCGATTCTCCGCAAACAACTGCTGCACGTAATAGCTCGGCAGTCCGTACCATTGGGAGCTGTCAAAGTTGATGAGGTCGGGATTCCAGGCGCGATGATTCAAATTAACCAGCAGCGGCGCGTAGCTGGCCATCACCACCACGTCGGAATTGCGCTCCAGCCCGGTCATGAAGGCGGCTTCGCCAATGGCTCCGCGCAAATTGCCCTTCCCGCAATTCTTGGTGACGGCATATTCCCCCACAAACACCTTCGGCCCGTTGCGGTCCGTCTTGTCGTATTGCCCGGCATGGCGCATGAACCATTCCGGCGAATCATAATAATGGTCGTCCACAATATCCGGCTGTTTGTCGCCGAATTTATCCCAGCCGTCCGCCACAAATTTGATCTCCGGATATTTGCCGCGAATGGCGTCGTAAAACAGGTTCCAATGTTCCACATAACCCGGATAACCGCCGTTTTCATTGCCGATTTCCATGTATTTCAAATGGAAAGATTCCGGGTGCCCGGCGGCGGCGCGCATCCCGCCCCAGTAAGAATTGGTCGGCCCGTTCGCATATTCAATGGCGTCGAGGGCGTCCTGCACCCACTGCCCCATCTGGTCCATGGGAATGGTTTCCTTGTGCGACATGCCGATGTTGATGCAGAACAGTGGTTCCGCGCCCAGATCTTCCGCTAGCTGCAAGTATTCGTGATAGCCCAGGCCTTGCGTGGCAAAATAGCCCCAGATGTTCCACAGGGGGGTTCGCGCATCAATATGGCCCACCGTGTTTTTCCAATGGTTCATGTGCGCAAAATCATCCCCCTCCACCCAGCAGCCCCCGGGAAACCGCATGAACTTCGGATGCAATCCGGCCAGCGATTCCGCGAGGTCCGGGCGCAGGCCGTGATCTTTCCACGTTTTCTTGGGCAGGAGCGAAACCATGTCCAGATACAATACGCCCTTGCCTTCCCCTGATATTTCCAGCCTGGCCTTGGGATCGCCGCCCGCTGCGGTCAGGTCCAGCTTATGGTACTTCCAGCCGCCGCCAATGCCCGTAATCTCGCCACTGGCCAGCACGGTTCCCGCACTGCTCAACAATTTAACCGTTAATTTACCCTCAAACTTCTCTCCCCGGGCAGCCAGCTTGCAGGTGTAGCCATCGCCAGCCACGATATTCATCCCCCAATAGCCCTCATTCAGTAAGGTGAAATTGCCGCCCACCGTCACGCGCAGCGATTTGCGGTTGAACGCGTTCAGCGGTGGCACCGGCGGCTGGGCCATCACATCCGCGGTGATCACCTTTGCTTCGCTGGTGCCGCCGTCCCCGCTGGTAAACTTCCAGTTCTCCAGTTTTTCGGAATCCTCAAAGGAACGGTTGCGCACCAGTTCAGGATATATGCCGCCATCGGCGGAGAGATTGATATCCTCGAAGAAAATCCCCCACAAGGTCGGCGAAATGCGATGCCCCGGTTGATCCAGGGCCACGGAGATTTTTGCCGGCTGTGCAGTCGTGGTCAATGCCGAGGCTAGGGCGGCTCCGGCCAGCCATGCGGACCATTTCAATGTTTTCATGTAGCGATATTTTCTTCGAGTAGGCGATTTATAATGGAGGTTGTTTCAGGATACCCAGCCGCTCTGCAATCCGTAGGCGCAATCGTTCCAGTTGAGCTCCTGTTTGAACTGGCGTAATTTCGTGTCGGCATCGATCACGACG
>CAISVF010000422.1 GCA_903888765.1 uncultured Verrucomicrobia subdivision 3 bacterium
AATAACGGATTTCGGCAGGAGCCGTCCGGCGACACGCCAGACCGGGGTCGCTTGGCCAGCCGGATATTTATCAGGATAGGTTGTAGCAGACCTGGCGAAAAAGAGGAGTACCCGGCAACTTTTCCCGAAGGTGCGTGTTTATTATTTTAGGATTGAACTCCAGCAGACCGCAGATAGACCTATACCAATATGAAATCCTTCGCCTCACCCTTGATTCTCGCCTCCACTCTCGCGCTCACGTCGCGCGCCGAACCATCAATCACCGTTTACAACCAGAACTTTGCCGTGGTCCGCGACACCGTGCCGCTTTCGCTGAAGGCGGGGGCCAACGTCGTGCATTATGCCGGAGCCACCGCACAGGTGGAACCAGACTCGGTCATCCTGCGCGACCCGGCTGGCCAACACACGCTCCAAATCCTGGAACAAAATTACCGCAACGACCCGGTGACCGAGCCACTCCTGCTCTCGCTATTCGAGGGCAAGACGATAGATTTTGCCGCGAAGCGGCTGAAGGATAATACGGAGACGCGCGAATTGATTCCCGGAACCATCATCCGCAGCGGCTATGTGGCGGGGGGCAGCGGCCTCAATCCGGAGAACGGCGTTCCCAACGCCAACCCCGGCAATGAACAGCCCATCATCAAAGTGAATGGCAAACTACAGTTCAGCCTGCCCGGCGAGCCATTATTTCCCGATCTCGGCGATGACACGATTCTGCAACCGTCCTTCAACTGGCTATTGCAATCCGATGCGCCGGGAGCCTTTAACGCTGAGATCGGTTATGTCACCGGCGGTTTCGACTGGAGCGCCAGCTACAATCTCGTCTCGCCGGAGAAAGGCGACCTAGTGGATTTCGTCGGCTGGATCACCATGAAGAATGAGAGCGGCAAGACATTTCAGAATGCCACCATCAAACTGCTGGCCGGCGACGTGAATAAAATCCAGCCGCAGCCCCGCCCCATGCCGATGCGGATGATGGCAGCCAGCTTTGCCGGCATGCAGAAAGATGCGGCCGTCACAGAAAAAGCCTTTGATGAATTTCATCTTTATTCCATCGCGCGCCCGACCACGCTGCATGATCGTGAGTCCAAGCAGGTGGAATTTGCCCACGCGGAAAAAATGTTTGCGCCCACAATTTATGTTTATGACGGAGCCGAAGGATTTCGCTTTTACGGTTTGAATTTCGATCAAGGCTTTGGCCAGAGCGACAGCAAGAAAGTAACGGTCCAGCGGGAGTTCAAGAACGCCGAAACGAATCAACTCGGTCTCGCCCTGCCGAAAGGCAAACTGCGCTTTTACCGGCGCGACACTGATGGCCAACTGCAATTCGTCGGGGAGAATGAGATTGATCACACGCCACGCAATGAAATTATCCGCGTGACGACCGGCAATGCGTTCGACCTTGTGGGCGAACGCCGGCAGACCAATTTCCGCGTGGACACCGCCGACAAATGGGTGGATGAAACCTTCGAAATCAAATTGCGCAATCGCAAGAAAGAAACGCCCGTGGAAATACGGGTCATCGAGCACCTGTACCGCTGGAGCAATTGGGCGATTACCGCAAAATCGGATATCTTCGAGAAAAAGGACGCCCAAACCATGGAGTTTCGCATACCGGTGAAACCGGATGAAGAACGCACTTTAACCTATACGGTGCATTATTCCTGGTAAGCAGGCTGTACAAAAAAAGTTGAAGCTCAAAAGAAGTTCTCCATTTTTACGTCTCTCACTTCACGAAAGGGTCTGCATAGCCAAGGGCATGGTAGCCCACTCAGCA
>CAISVF010000423.1 GCA_903888765.1 uncultured Verrucomicrobia subdivision 3 bacterium
CCGACGAAGTATTCACCGACCCGCCCGCCGAAGCCCCGATCGCACCGGCCGCCACCGATAATTTTGAATTTCCCACCGAGGACGAGCTCGCCTTCAACGATTTGCTTGCCATGTTCGGCCCTCTCAGTGTCCGATCCAGAAACAATTTTATGCGCAATCTGTCCGCCTGGGCAGCGCATAATGCTAGAGAAATAACCCCATAACCACGACACACCATATGACCAACACCGAACCACCCACAGTCCAAGCCCGCGCCGAAAAACATGAAGCAGCCGAGGCCGTCCTGAAAAACCTCCTCGCCATCACGAACGAGGTTAAAACCCTGGCAGAAAGCTTCGACCAGAACGACATGGAGCACGCCCGCGGACGGGCGCTCGATGCGATTGATTCAATCACCAATTCAATACGATGGGGGTTTTAACCACCCGCCACCCAGCCACCAACCCATAACCACCACCCCCCCATGCCCAGCCAAGAAGAAATCCTGCTCCGCCTCGGCATCGATGCCAACAGCCTCAACGCTGGCACCATGACCGTGCTCGACCGGCAAAAGAAAGCCGCCCTCGATTACAGCGACTTTTGGCGCAAAGCCATCTCCGAACGCGAACGCGCCGAGACCATCGCCGCCGAGCGCCGCATCGCCCGCGAAAAAGCCACCGCCGAAATCGTCGCCCGCAACACAGCCGAATCCCTCGCCAAAGGCCAGGCCGCTGTCTCCGCCAGCCAAGCCGCCATCGCGGCCGGATCCATTCCCGCCAGCATGGCCGGCGGCGCGGTCAAAAAAGCCGAACAGCAAGTTTTAAGCCGATGGAAGCAGGCGGGATATGATATCGTCGGGGGGGCCATTACTGGTGGTAGCATGGCCGGTGGGTATGCCGGCGCGCAATACCTCATGAAGGGAGGAAAGGTTATTGGCAAACTTGGAGCAGACGGCGAGCTGGAAAAAGCCGCCGAGGGCGCCATCAAAAGCGTTGCCGAAATGGGCGAAGCCGCCCACGGCAACGCTACCGCCATGCGCGAAGGCATGGTAATGGTCCGCGAAGGCCTGCGCGGAGCCTATAGCCGAATGCTGTCTTCTTTTTCAATCTGGTTTGGAGCTATGTGGCGGCCCATTGGAAAAATTGCCGCCAGCATCGAGCGCATTCCAATCGTCGGAAAATTGTTCGGCCCCGCCCGTGTCATCTTTGTTTGATATCGTCACCATCGGCGTTGCAGGTCGGGAATATTTTCGAATGACCAAAGCCCAGGCCGGCGCTGCCGAGTCGCAGAAAGGCCTCGAAACCATGACCGGCGATGAATCCGGCGAACTCCGCCAGCGCGTCTCCGATCTCAAGCGCGCCGGCATCATCTCCGATCGCGAAGCCCGCGGCTACGAGCGCCAGCTCAAAGCCGGCGGCTTCGACAACGTCAGCTCGGTTTTAAATGCCACCAACCGTTACATGAAAAACGGAACGGCAGAGGACCAGCAAAAATCCCGCGACGACCTTAAAGAAAAAAACCGCCTGGACGAAGAGCACCGGCAATTGGTACAACGCTATCAGCGTGAGGAATCTTCGGTCCTCAATGAAATGCATGTTGCGGAAATACAACGCTATAACTTGATGGATTCAATGGCCTACCTAGATCGAAACTCCATAGAGTACAAGCGGAAGCAGCTCGAACTAGACCAGCTAGATCATACGGTGGTAGAGAAAAAGCGACTTGCCGCTGAAAAGCATCTTGAACTGGAAAAAAAACGCAAGGACATCTACCGCGAAGCCGAGGCCAATTACGAAAGAGGTGACCAGATCGACGTCGAATCCCCCACCATCGAAATGCTCGCCGGCCGCAAGTATGTTAAGAACCTAAATAAACTCTACGGCGAGGGCGGACAATACGATCTTGAAAAAGGCGACGGACCATTTGCCAACCCCGCCCAGCAAGCCCTACTTTGGAAAAACCGGCAAATGTGGGACATCGTCCACGGCAACGCCACCTGGGGCAGGGGGCCCGATGGAAAACCCGTCCTCACCGGCGGCCAAGCCTACATCGATAAACTCAACCGCATGCAAAACGAGAACCTCCTCGCCGCCGCCGGCATCGAGACTCCCGCCATGCAATTCCACCAGCTCAACGTCGAAATGGCCGATCTCAACGTAAAAATGGGGCAACTCCTCGACGCCGCCAAACGCGAAGGAATCGTTATAAAAGGCACTGAATAACATGAAACCCACGCCAGACCTATCACCAGCGGCAAAATTTAGCCGCGAACTGCGTTTCCAAATCTGCCGCTGGATGAGCGAGGGCGGGCTCAGCGTGGCGGAGATAGTCGGGCTGCTTGAAATTCATCAGCATGAACTGATGACGAGGCAATTTTTTGAATTCCAAAAGCAAATCGACAAACTTCCGCCGCCACCGCCCGGTTGAAGTCACATCTTGATATTCATTTCGTTGATTTGCTTCGCCAGTGACAGGTTGTTTTCCACGGTGGAATTTATTTGCTGAATTAGAAGTTCGGATTTTTGGATGGCGATCTTGGCCTCCATCATGGCATTCCATAATTCACTGGTCCATCCCAGAGCCATGTGAGGTTCCTGCAAATTCATCTTTTCCAACGTACTTCGGACTGTTGATTCGTTCTTCGCCATATAATCAAAAGGCCAGCCACACAAAGGCTGAAACCTTATCGCTCCTCGCGGTCAAGCGAGAGGCTATTGCATGGCTGGCAGATTGGTTGTCTTGGATCGGAAACAGCCGGTGACTAGCCGACCTGACAATTCCGAATCACTGTTTCAGCAGTGACGATCCGAATTTGGACCCGAGTCATTTAAATGTCAATTGGATATTTTAAGCGGAATTTGGCACGAGTTGACTCAAATTAAAAGACACCGGGGAGGCGAAACTGAGGGGAGGCAAAAAGGGTCGTTGACTCATGGAAAAA
>CAISVF010000424.1 GCA_903888765.1 uncultured Verrucomicrobia subdivision 3 bacterium
CCTCATTGCCATATCGCAATCAATCTCGTCAAACTGTTTTCCCAAGCAGCGAAACCTGTCCGCAGCCGCGATGAAGTCGTCGGTTGAAATGTGGAATTCAAAATCACCGACTGGTTCAAAAACTCGTTCAGTGACATTTTCTGTGGCAAAGAAAAACTTGTGTGGTTGGTCGGCGTCCGGTTTGGGAACGACAACCAAAGCCACCCCTTGATTCTCGGCCAATACGTGTCCCCACATGAGGCGAGACTTTTTGCCGGGGGTGCGGACCGGGATTTTGCGAATGAAGCAGTATTTCACAAATCACCCCCTTTGATGATATTGCGGACGGTGGACGGGTGCCAGGTCTTGCCGGAACGGGTCGGAATTCCCCTTCGGTTCAAACAATCGGCAATGCCTTGAAGGGTTTCAACGCCAGCCGACTGAATTCCTTGGATTATCGGCATCACCTTGGCGGTGAAATCCGATTTGCGGGTTTTGTTCGCCGTTACCATCGCGGCCACGGCTTTCTGTGGATTTGGTGTTCCAAGTTTCACCCCCTTTGATTTCGCGGCAGCCAAACCCAATCGTGTGCGTTCTGAAATCAATTCACGTTCACGTTGGGCCACCAGCGCCAGAATCCCCACGGTGAACCGGTCGGCGTTTGGACAATCGCAACAGACAAAATCCACCCCGCTGTTTTGAAGACGGAGCAAGAATTCAGCGTTGCGGGCGAGCCTGTCCAATTTGGCGATGACCAATGTGGCCTTGTTTCGTTTGCAGTAGTCCAACGCTGCGGCCAATTGTGGTCGGTCAGAATCGGAATACTTTCCGCTCTCAACCTCGCTGAATTCCCTTTCCAAGATTCCGTTTTGGGACTCAACGAACCGGCGAACGATTTGACGCTGGCTGTCCATTCCGTTTCCGTCCAGCCCTTGTTTATCGGTGCTGACGCGAAAATATCCGATGTGTCTATCGTGTTTTTTAATCATGGGACCACAGGTAAAGGTCCATGAAACGCCCGGCAACTAGGAATTTACAAAATCTTTACGGACTTTTAATATGTTAAAAATCCGCTTGTGAGGAGCCTCGTTTTACTTTGGAAAACGGCCAGATCGTTCGATTAATCCTTATTCAAGTCTAGCGTGAGCATCCCTGCTTTCCCCCGAAGTCGCCGCACCCTTCGCGGCCCAGTTCACTACAGCCTAGTCAACCACACGCACACACACGCCCGATGCATCAGCGGCACCGGGCGTAAAAAATTTTCGGCGAACCGCCCTTCGGTGGTCGGGTGGGCAACAAAAACGGCAATTTTAAAAGATTGCCTTATATATGGTACGGCCTATCCTGTGGTCCAGAAGCTTGAGATGTTCAGGCGGAACTAAAGTGGTAGAAATTAAATTTCAACTACACACAAACAGACCCGGATGGCGGCGCTGGGGAGCGTCGCCATCTTTTTTAGAGCATGAGTTCTGAAAACTTGAATTTGCAGGAAATTTACTGCGCTCAAAATGGCCTTGCCAAAACTGCCTTTGAAAGGAAGGCATTGCTGGCGTGCCTGCCGCGCCGCTATCAACTTTTGGGCTGGTTGCGCTGGTATTTAAACCGCTCCTATTTTGACTTGGATTCCCAGTTAATTGTCAACTTGGGAGGCTGTCGAACCATGCAAGAAATCACCCAGACTTACGAAGCCGCACAAGTAGTCAATGGGTTCCAACGCCGGGTGCTGGGCTTCCGGGTTACGCGCAAACGGGTGCGCATTTTTGCCAAGAAGTATCTGAAAGCCTAATTGTGTTCGCGTTGCTCAATAGCTAAGGGCGCGTGACCAGAGCACGGTTTTCCCTTGGTGGATGACCACGGCTTCGCGCTTGAATCCGTGGGTGATAAACTTTATCCTCCGTCATCTTGATGAAGGCGATTCTGGCACTCGAAGACGGCTCGGTTTTTCACGGCACAGGTTTTGGCGCCAAGGCGTCGGCTTGCGGCGAGGTTTGCTTTAACACCTCCATGACCGGCTATCAGGAGATTCTCACCGACCCGTCCTATAAGGGCCAGATTGTCACCATGACCTATCCCCTCATCGGCAATTACGGCGTCAACACCCAGGATGTGGAATCGTGGCGCCCGCATGCGGCAGGATTCGTCATTCGGGAACTCTCGCCGGTGGTCAGCAACTGGCGTTCGGATTCCTCGCTCGGCGATTACTTGGAGACTAACGGCATCCCCGGTATTCAGGGCATTGATACCCGGGCACTGACCAAAAAACTGCGGGTGCGCGGCGCGCTAAACGGGTTCATTTCCACCGAAGATATTTCTGCTGCCGAGGCGGTCCGGCGCGCCCGGGAATTTGTCTTTGTGGGCGTGGATTATGTCCAGGAAGTGACTCACAAAACGGCCTTTCGCTGGGACGAAAACGATGAGCAGAGCGGTGCCTTTGATCTGGTTCGTGGCAATGCCCGGCTGGAGGCCCGCAATTTTCGCCGGCCGTTGCCGCCTGCGGATATCCCCCTCGTGGCCTTTGACTACGGCATGAAGTACAACATCCTGCGCCGGTTGCGACAGCACGGGTTCGCCACGCAGGTCTTGCCCGCGAGCGCCACTGCCGCGGATGCCCTCAAGCATAAGCCCGCCGGCATTTTTCTTTCCAACGGCCCTGGCGATCCCGCGGCGCTTGGCTATCTTGTGCGGGAGGTCAAAACGCTGCTCGATAGCGGCATTCCCATTTTCGGCATTTGCTTGGGCCATCAGATTTTGGGGCAGGCTCTGGGCGGGAAAACCTTTAAGTTAAAATTCGGTCATCGCGGCGGTAATCAGCCGGTGAAGGATCTGGATTCTGGCCGGGTCGAGATCACGTCCCAAAATCATGGTTTTGCCGTGGATGCTGATTCGCTTCCTTCCGATGTCGCGGTGCATCGCATCAATCTTAACGACCAGACAGTGGAGGGCTTGCGGCATAAAAAGAAACCGGTTTTCTGCGTGCAATATCATCCCGAAGCCGCCCCTGGCCCGCATGATTCCACCCCGCTTTTTGCGGAATTCCGGGATTTGATAAAAAAACGTGGGTGAGATGTTTGTCAATTCGTTGGATTTCCGTTTGACTTGAAACATCCCTGACTCGCATAATCCCGACAAATAAATATGGCCAAACTTGTTATCCTGAATCAGGGCATGACTGGGCGCACGTTCGAGTTGATTGTCGAGCGCACCACAGTTGGTCGCGTGGAGGATAATACGTTCCAAATTGCTGACGGCTCGGTTTCCAGCCATCACGCTGAGATTATTTTGCGGGGCCTCGATATTGTGATCAAGGACCCGGATTCGACCAACGGGACTTTCATCAATAACGAAAAAATTTCTGAATCGGTTCTCAAGGCCGGTCAAACCCTCCGGTTCGGTCAGGTGGAACTCAAAATTGATGATGGCAAGCCCGCCGGTGTCCCCGCCCCCGCCCCTGCTCCTGCTGGAGCATCCGGCCCGGCTCCCGCTCCCGCTGCTCCCAAAAAGACCGGCGAAGGTACCATGATCATGTCCCGCGGAGTCAGCTTGGAACAACTGGAACAGGGCGGCACCCGTACCACGGCCTTCGACACGAACACCGCGTTCGCCAAAAAGTCTAATAAGGCCAACAAGGTTTTCATCATCGTGGGGGTCGTGGTGGGAGTGATTATTCTGGGTCTGATCCTTTTTCTGTTTACGCAGGCCAACGGTCACAAGTGACGCTTAGCCGGCGCTGCGGCCACCCTGTTTTTAACGGACCCTGATCCTGCTTTTCGTTGTTCGTTCTTAATCCCTTTCCCCATGGTCAAACCCTGGCAAACCACCGCTTCCCGGCCCGTCGGCGATTTTCGCATTTTCAAAATTCGCAATGACACGTGTGTCAACCCGCGCACCGGCCAGACCCAAGACTTCTTCATCCTCGACAGCGTCAATTGGGTCAACGTGATTGCGCTCACCCCCGACCAGCAATTGGTGATGATCCACCAATATCGGCATGGCTCCGGCACGGTGGAGTTGGAGATTCCCGGTGGCATGATGGATGCGGAGGAGACGGATCCGGTAGTGGCTGCCGTGCGCGAACTGCGTGAGGAAACGGGCTATGCCGGCGAAAACCCTCGTATTCTGGGCCAGGTTTACTCTAATCCCGCCATTCTGAGCAACACCACTTATACGGTGTTGCTTGAAAATTGCCGCCTCCAACACGGTGTGGATTTTGACAGCGGCGAGGATCTGGCGACGCAATTGGTTCCAGTGGCAGAAGTGCCGCAACTCGTGGCGGATGGAAAAATCGGCCACTCCCTCGTGGTGGTCGCGCTTTACCACTTTGATCTGTGGCAGCGGGGATTAAAGCAATAAGGCCTGACCCGCTTTACCGCAGCAGCCAGCCGTGCCGGTCAAATCGCCCGAGTTTTAAAGCTAGAAACCGCCATTGAGCTAAACCGCGAACCATCGCCAACCACTCGAAAGGGAAGGCTGAAAAGGGTGTCCGCCGTACCCAAAATGCTTCCTTCAGTGAGTGAACGGTTCCCAGTCGCAAAGCTGCGGCACTTTGGCGTATTTCGCTTATTTCGCGGTTTCAACTCCGGAATTTAAGATAAAAGCAGAAATAGCAGTTCAACCACGGATTCACACAGTTTGACACCGATAATAAAGGCGTTCGAAGATTGGCTCCGCTGCACCCCATGGAGCAACGACCTGAAACCCATTTCCATCCGTGTCCATCGGTGTCCATCCGTGGTTTTTCAAATTCCATTACGGAAGTCTGTTCCTGCCGCCCCGGCGCGATAACCGGGCCACGATTTATCGGGCGGAAATCTCCAGCATCCGCTCGATGGGGAGTCGGGCGCGCTGCCGAATGTCCGCCGGTAATTCCACGCGCGGCGTGAGCTTTTTCATGCAGTTCCGCACTTTTTCCAGCGTGTTCAATTTCATGTATTTGCACTCGCTGCAGCGGCAGCCGTCCGTTGGCAATTTCATGGCATTGAAAACCGGTGCGCAGAGAAATTCCTTGTCCGGACATTCCCGCTGCATCCGGTGGATGATCCCCGACTCGGTGACAATGACAAAGCGCTTCGCCGGATTCGTCCGGCAATAGGTGATCATTTTTTCGGTGGAGCAGACCGAGTCCGCCAGTTCGCGCACTTCCCGAAGGCTTTCCGGGTGAACTACGATTTTAGCGTCGGGAAACTGCCGTTTTGCCGCCAGCACGCGCTCGCGTTGAAATTCAACGTGCGCATAGCAGTTGCCCTTCCACAAAGTCATGGGGCGGCCCGTTTGCTCCATCACCCACTGGCCGAGATTTTCGTCCGGCACGAACAGCAGATCGCGATCCTTCGGCGCGGCATTCACGATCTTTTCCGCGTTGCCGCTGGTGACAATCACGTCGCACAGCGCCTTTACCGCCGCGCTGCAATTGATGTAGGCGATCGTCCAGAAATTCGGATTGGTCGCCTGCAGCTTGGCCAGCTCGGGGGCCGGACAGCTTTCCTCCAGCGAACAGCCTGCGTCCCGGTCCGGCAGCACCACGATTTTGTTCGGATTCAAAATCTTGGCGGTCTCCGCCATGAAATGCACGCCGCAGAATACAATGACCTCCGCGCTGGTTTGGGCAGCCTGTTGCGCCAGGCCCAGGGAATCGCCCACAAAATCCGCCACGTCCTGGATTTCCGGCACCTGGTAATTGTGCGCCAGAATGACAGCGTTGAGCTGCTTCTTGAGCGTGAAAATTTCCTGCGCCAGCGGTTCAAACTGGTTTTTGGCCATCGCTCCGCGCGGATGAATCTCGGCAACATCAATCATGGCCTGCAAGTTACCGCCGCCCGCCGCCGCCGTCAATAATGGCAAATCAGACTGCCGCCCGAACCGCGGCCTCCGCCATCGCCACCCGCTTTATTGCGCTGGCCTTCAACCACCTCGGCAGCAGCGCTAACTCCGCGAGAAAGAGGATTTAGGTGACGGCGGACGTTAAAACTAAAATCATTCCCCAAAAGGTGGGGCGGGCAGTCCCCTGCCCGCCGTCGTGGCGAACCAGAACGCGTCAATTATACAGTTGTCCTCCGCAAGACTGGCCGTCTGCCAAGACCGCTATGTGCGCCGCCGCGGCAAACCCAAACGGGTCATGAACTGCGGTGGCAAGCCAGGCGCGACACCGCTTTCGCTCGCCCAGCACCCACTGCCATCGCCACCAGGATGGGAAGGTGTTCCCGCTGCTTTGGAAATACCAGCGACTGGATGAACACGAGCGCAATCAAGCCACCACCAGCAGGATCAGTGAAAGTCCTCGCCCCGCGGGAGAGGATTTAGGTGAGGGCGAGCGTTAAACAAAAATCGGTTTCCGAAGGATAGGATGGGCGGGCAGATGGCCGGCCGCAAAGACCGCTGCCCGCTGGCACGCAAACAAACCGGGCATTGACAAACCCGCCAATCGGCAGAAAATCGCAACAAAGGCATGAACCAAACTGGCCATCACGAACGCAGCCTTTCCTGGGCACATTTTTTGAGACATGATTTCACAATCTGCAACCACCACCGGCAGAGCCGCAAACAAAGCCCATCCGAAACCCAAATGGCATATGCCCGCGTTTGGTGTCCCAATTGCTATTAGGCCGACCACGCGCCATGAGCAATACCAGCTATAAACGTCTGACGCTGCTGTTGGCAGCCGTAATTGTTGTATTGCTCGGCTTGTTTTTGTGTTTCACCTGTAAGCTTCAGGTGGAGCGTGTCCAGCAGCGCAGCATTTTTAACATGATATACGCTTTCGATAGAGAGCGTTTCATGGCAGTCCACGCCGAGCCGAAGCAGGCAGTTGACATTTTATATTCATTGGATTCGTCGCCCGACACGAACACGAGTTATTTTGCCAAAATTTACGAGATTGAGAGAGCCGCCGTCATTCGGGATATTATTGTTTATCTCCGCCAGAAGACGGGCGAGGATTTTGGTGATGACCCCAAAAAATGGATCAAGAGGTATGACAAATGAGCCGTCCGACCGGAGCCAACGCCTATGCGATTTCACATCTCATTGATCATTGGACTGATTGCCATTTGTTGCGGCAGGTATGCGGGCGAACGTTAAATGCTCTCATCGCAGTCGCTCGTTGACGCCCAAATGCTGGTGTGAATACTGTTGCAAATCACGGGCTGGTGGCCGCCAAAAATGTTCGCCGGAATCCGGCTGTTCCATGCATAAACTTTTAGCACGCCTGAAAAGAAACGCACGCACCCTGCGCTGCGCCGCAGTAATGTTTCTGCTTGCCGTGGGGCCGCTCGCTTCGCCCAGGGCGCAGGCGTTTACTGCTGCAGATGCGGACCGCGTTTTTTCGGCTTATCAGGCAGCCTTTTATTTCACTAATGCTGCGGGTGGTTTTTATCGCGCGACTACTGAAGGAGGAAAGACCTATTTCTGGGATCGCGCCGAGCAGTTGGAAATGATCCTGGACGTTTATGAGCGGACCACCAATGCCGCCTGTCTCCAGATTTTCACCAATGTGTTCCGTGGTTTTGTTTCCGACCATGGCCTTCGCTGGGGCCGGAACGAATTTAATGATGATATTATGTGGATGGTCATCGCCTGCGCGCGGGCGCATCAGTTGACCGGTATTGCCGCCTATCGCGAGGTGGCTCAAGCCAACTTCGACCTATGCTATGCGCGGGCCTGGTCCACGAATCTGGGAGGCGGGCTGTGGTGGAAAACCACCAGCCGTTCCAAAAATGCCTGTGTCAATGGCCCGGGTGCCATCGCCGCCAATCTCCTTTATCAGATCTGTCAGGACACGAATTATCTGATCAAGTCGCGCGGCCTTTACGAATGGGAGCGGGATCATCTGTTTGATGCCGCCACGGGCCAGGTGTTTGATCATGTCAATGAGCAGGGCGGACTGAATGGTCAGTCCTTTACTTATAATCAGGGCACCTTTGTGGGGGCGGCGGAGCTGCTGGGAGCCACCAATGACGCCCGGCTCGCGGTGGATTATACGCGCGCTGTTTTGTGCCCTGGCGGAATTCTGCCCGGCTACCATCAGGAAGGCGATGCCGGGGGCTTCAACGGGATCTGTGTGCGGTGGGTGGGCAAATGGCTGCACGCGCACGGCTCGCTGCCCGCTTACCGGCAATGGCTTCAGGCCAACGCGGAGGCGGCATGGCGCTGCCGGCGCGCCGGTGATCAGCTTGCCTGGCCGCGCTGGCAACAGCCAACGCCGGCCGGGCGGTTGTTTTCGTGGGCGTGCAGCAGTGCTGTGGTGGTTTTGCAGGTGGTGCCGCCGCCCCCGGAAATCAAATGAATAACTGCGCTGTGGCTGGGCCGTCATCTTCTGCTTGGCCCTGCCCCCGGCCAGCATTGTTTTACGCAATGGCCGGCTCATTTTTATCAATTCACGCCCCGGTCATGCGGTTCCCTACCATGGGCGCATGAATAAACGCTGGCTGGTTTTATTGGCGATCCCCCTTGGCTGCCTTGCCCTTTGTCTCCCGGCCCGACCGTATCAACCGCTCGAGCCGATTCCCGGCGGCATTGTCGATATGCATTGTCATCTGGCGGGCCTGGGCGCCGGCGGCAGCGGATGTTTTGTTTCCGAACACTTGCGCCATAACTGGCGGTTTGGCCTGTACCTGCGCAGCTTCGGGATCTCGCGCCGCGAATTATTGGCGCAGGGGGATCAGCGGATTGCCGACCGGATTTCCGACTCCTTGGCCCGCAGCCATTATGTGAGCAAAGCCGTGGTCCTGGCCCTCGACGGCGTGGTGAATGCCAACGGAGAACTCGACCGCCAGCACACCGAGGTTTATATGCCCGATGATTTTGTTGCGGCGATGGTCGCAAGCCATTCCAATTTATTGTTCGGCGCTTCGGTGAATCCCTATCGGCGTGATGCGCTGGCGCGCCTCGACCGGGCCAAAGCGCAGGGGGCGGTGCTGGTGAAATGGATCCCGCCCATTATGGAAATCAATCCCGGCGACCCGCGGCTGGTCCCGTTTTATCGCAAGCTGGTGGAGCTGCAGCTGCCTTTGCTGACGCACACCGGCCGGGAAAAATCCTTTTCCCGCGCGGCTGAGGACTATGGCGACCCGGAAAGATTGCGGCTGCCGTTGAGTTTGGGCGTTACCGTGGTGGCTGCGCACATCGCTTCCTCTGCTACGTATGCCGGCGAGCGGGGGCCGGACCGGCTGGCCCGGCTGATGCGCGAATATCCCCAGCTCTATGCGGATATTTCCGCGCTGACCCAAATCAACAAGCCCGGTGCGCTGCGCGAGGCTTTGCGCCAGCCGGCATTTGCCGGGCGGCTGGTTTACGGAACTGATTTTCCCCTCATCC
>CAISVF010000425.1 GCA_903888765.1 uncultured Verrucomicrobia subdivision 3 bacterium
AAGGCGGCCACTCCGAGATTGGTAAAATACTTTGCCGGTTCCACGCCTTCGGCGCCAAAGACGAGTTCGCGGAAACCGCCTCCCGGACAGATGATGACCGCCGCGCCGTTTGCCTTTTCTTTCGGCGGCAAAAAAACGGTGAGCGAAGGGTTGTTGATGTTTTTAACCCAGTAGCTTGAAGCCAGTTCGGGAATGTCCTTGCGCGATGCAAAGCCGGGTGCGCCGTTCGGCCAAAGGGAAATCACCGATGGCTGTGCCTGCGCATGTACTGCGAGGAAAATTGCCAAAAAGCCTGACTTGATCGTGAGTTTCATTTGGTAATCTTGATTTGGGCCACGGTTAGAGCATTGAAATGCGTTAAAGGTTGGCCAGTCGTCCGGTGGAATCGCCAAACCGTTCCAGATTTTTGACGCCCATGCGGTCTGCCATGCTCAGGAAAAGATTGGTGGCGGGTTTGCCGCCATGTGTTATAAAGCGACCCGGGGTCACCCTCCCCCCGCCAGCGCCCGCCAGCAGGATGGGCAGGTTAACGTGCGTGTGGCGGTTGCCATCAGCGTTGCCGCCGCCATAGACAATCATGGAATTGTGCAGGAGTGAATTGCCGTCCACGTCCTGCGTCGCGGCCAGTTTATCCAGGAATTTTCCAAACTGCTGCACATACCAAAGGTCAATCTCGGTAATCTTTTCGATTTTTTCTGGGTTATCGTCATGATGCGACAGGTCGTGATGACCTTCGGGCACCCCGATATCTGCGAAAGACCGGTTGCTGCCATCGTGCGCGAGCAGCATGGTGGCCACGCGGGTGGAGTCTGTCTGAAAGGCCAGCAGCAGGATGTCAAACATCAGTTGGATATGCTGCTCGTAATTGGCGGGTTGTCCGGCGGGGGCGAATGTCATCGGGTCCCTGGCTTCCCCATGCTGATCCGCTCGTTGAATCCGGCTTTCCAATTCACGGACCCCGGTCAGGTATTGATCCAGCTTATCGCGGTCGCGCCCGTCCAAACGTTGGTGCATGGCTTGGGCATCCTGCAGCACGAAATCCAGGATCGAACGTTCCTCCTGCCGGCGGCGCTGGGCATTTGCCAGACGTTCCCGGGGTGTCCCGGCACCGAAGAGCCGTTCAAAAAGCTGGCGCGGACTCGCTTCGGGTGTCATGGGCGTGGTGGGCGAACTCCAGGCTAGATTGTATTGATAGGCGCAGGAATAACCGGAATCGCAAGCTCCGGTATTGCGGCCGGCATCGCAGGTCAATTCCAGAGAGGGAAAAGGCGTCAGGTGCCCCACCTGGCGGGCTATGGTCTGATCAATCGAAATACCGGCGTGGATCTCCGTGGCGCTCTTTTTCATTCGCACCCCTGTCAAAAACGTGCCGCTGGCGCGGGCGTGATCGCCTCCGCCGTCCAGCCCTGCCGTGGCGTTCAAGTGATCCAGCCCGCCGATCAATTGAATTAACTTCCGGTTTGGGGCGAGCGGCTGGAGCGTGCGGCTCAGGGGGAAATCGGTTCCCGGCGAGGATGGCCACCACGCGGCGGGAATGGCACCATTGGGGAAATAGACAAACGCGGTGCGGAGCGGTGCCCCGGTGATGGTGGTGGCCAGTGCGTCCTCCGGTGGCGCGGCGGCCAGGAATTTCACGGGCAGCAGGGACGCGAAGGCCGGCAGCGTAACGCAGGCGCCAAGTCCGCGCAAAAAACGCCGCCGGCTAAGGCTGGCGAACTTTTGCGACGCATGAATTTCAGAGGCGGATTGGGTCTTCATAATTTTTCCTTAGAGCATTGAAAGAAAAGAGGTAGGGATGGGCAGCGAGGATTTTTGGTTTTTGGCGAGGCTTTAGCCAAAGCGCAGGTTTGAAAACCCTGCAACTGAGCTGAAACAAAGCCAAAAACCCAAAAGACCGTAGTTTCCTGGAACCAAAGGCGCATCGCTATATATTTGATGGAAATGCTCTGGCGTGTTCAGCCGCTGTGGTAGTTAACGGCCGGCGGGTTTTTTGAAACGGCGCCGATTGCACGATCCCATTCAGCAGCGCAGACGGTTTGCCGCCGCTTTTTTCGATGCTCGCAACGATCTGGTCCACAGTTTCCACATCATAATAATCCAAACTGCGGCCCAGCGCATAAGTCAAAAGTTTCTGGGTGAGCGTCCGGTAAAAATCCTCCGCATGGCGATTCACCAGGGTGCGCTTCAGTTCCCGGACATTGGCGAACTTTTCGCCGGTGATGAGTTGCCCCGACACATCAATTGACTGGCCGAATTCCTGACTGCGCCAACGGCCCAGCGCGTTGAAATTTTCCAAGGCCAGGCCCACCGGATCCATTTGATCATGGCAGGAGGCGCACAGCGGGTTTTTTCGGTGAACCGCCAGCGTTTCCCGCAACATGGGCACGCGGCCAGTCAGGCCGGCGATGGAATTTTCGAGTGGAGGAACATTGGGGGGCGGCGGCAAGGGCGGCGTGCCCAGAATATTGTCGAGGATGAACACCCCGCGTTTCACTGGCGAGGTACGCGTGGGATTGGAGGTTACCACCAGCACGGTGCCTTCCGTCAGAATCCCGCCGCGCGGACTGTCCGGCGGCAGAGTCACACGGCGCAGCGCGGGGCCGAACACGTTGGTAATGCCATAATGCCGCGCCAGCGGTTCGTTGACAAATGTGTAATCGCTGTCCAGCAACTCCAGCAAACTGCGGTTTTCGCGCAGAATGTAGGCAAAAACGCTTTCCGTCTCTTGCCGCATGGCCTGGCGCACCGCATCGCTCAAATCCACGCCCGGGGATTGCCGGCGCGCACGGAAGCCGGTGCGGAGCTTCGCGAGTTCGTCTTTTTCCTCCGGAGTCAGGGTGGTTTCCGGTCGGTTTCTCAATTCGCGGAAGCGCTGGCGCTGGGCCTCGCGCCCCGGATCGGGTTTTTGTTCCCGCGCGAGGACGGTGGCTGCCTCGATGGGCACGGTAACGATGTCCCGCGCCTGCAACCATTGACCCACGAAATTGTGTTCCAGAGCAGACGCGCGCGGGTCGGCCAGCATCCGGGCGAGTTGGGAGGAAAGGTTCTTGCGCAGTTTGCCGGCGGCCGCCAGCCGAAACAAGTCTTCGTCTGGCATGGAGGACCATAGGAAATATGAAAGCCGGGAGGCCAGGGCATATTCGTCCACCAGCGCATAGCCCGGCCGACCACTTTCGGACCAGGCGGTTTCTTCCCGGAAAATGAAGCGAGGGGAGGCGAGCACCGCTACCATGGCCTTGGCCACGCCGGCCTCGAAGGTTTTGCCGGGCTGGTCGAAGACGCTTTCCGCCAGTTGGGTCAGCCGATTGGTGGTTTCCGAGTCCACCGGCCGCCGGAAAGCGCGACGGGCAAAATCACCCAGCAGTGCGCGGGCATAATCACGCCGGCCGGCCTCATTGGCCGGGACGGGCTTCGGGAAAAAGCGGGTGTGGTTTTCCGGTCTGGCCGGTTCCCGAGGCGTGGGCTCCTGGGCCAGAACGGCTTGCTTGATTATTTTTTCAGCGGCGTCCACATATTTTTCCAGAAGCATCGGCGATAGGGTCAACACATCGCTAAGATTGTCGAAGCCGTGGCCGGTATCCTCGGGCGGAAAAATCCCCGGCGCATCAAAGTCCACACCGACCAGTTCACGGATGGTGTTCTGATATTCCGCGCGGTTGAGGCGGCGGAGTGTGACGCGGCCGGGATCAGGATTCAACGGGTTGATTTCAAATACCGATCGCTTGATCCACTGAGTGATCATTTCCTTCTGTTTTCGGCTCGGCTGTAATTTATTGGCCGGCGGCATCAGGTTTGCCTGGAGATTTTTCAGAACGCGCCACCACAGGTCGCGGCCAGCCATGAAGTTGGTGGTGTAATCCGCGGCATCCAACGCCACGCCGCCACGGTTTTCTCCCCCGCCGTGGCAGTCGAAACAATACGTTTCCAGAACCGGCCGGATTTTCCGGTTGAACTCCGCCGCCGGCAATTGGCTGCTTCCAGCCCATATTAGGGCGCAAAGTAGCGTCAAAATGAAAAGCCGGGAATTCACTGTCTAAACAGACGAATTTGGAATGGTCCAGATTACGTCAATCCGCAAATCTAGCGACGGCTCGCCCCCTCGTTTTGACGTTCCCAAAACATTCCTAAGAGCGCGTCTGCCAGCCCGGATTATTTCAGGCGAACGGAATCATAGGCCAACCGTTGAACAGAACTCATGTGGTTAAAATCCGGAGCCCCATTCGGCAGTTTTGGCCAATCGGTAACCATGATTTCTGGTTTGATGAGTGGGGGCGGAGTTGGTGCAAGCGGGTTGTGCCGCACCTCGACCTTCGAGCGTTTTGCCGCGCTTCCGTCATAGCTCATCGCCTGATCGGTTAATTGCAAATCATCCTCCAGCGGGCGATGAGGCTTGATTCCCTTGACCTGCAACACGCCATGATACGCCCGAACTCCCTCCTCGGGAGTAATTTTTCCGGTGGTGATCAACCGCAGCATCTCAATGAACGCAAGCTGGTGTTCCGCTTGGTTGATCTTACGGCCGTAAAGGGCCACACGCGCACCATATTTCTGGGCATCGTGAATGAGCTTGAAGGCATCGTAAGTGGTCCCGGCACTGCCGCCCAAAATGCCGACCACCAGGTTGGGATCATATTGCGCCAGTTCTTCCATCGCTTTTGGTCCGTGATAAACGATCTTCAAAAAATCCGGCCGGCCGGCTGGCGGCACGGCAGCCAGCGTGCGGATGATATGATCGTTGATGAACTCACCCAGTTGTTCCGGTGCCAGGCCGCTTTTCACGTTTGGATCAAACACTTCGAGGAAGTGCCGGAAACCTTTGCTTTCGGCTTCCTCGCGAAACGATTTATACCAGAGCAAGGTTTCGCGATCCTGCTTCAGTTCATTGACAAAGGTCACGGAATACAGGCCAAGATTCGCGCCGGGCAGGCCACCCGGGCGCGGGCATTCGATCTCGCCGCACTGAATGTGGTCAATGGAAGCTGAGCGGAATGGCTGTGAAGGCTCACGGGTATAACAACCGTGGCGAACTGCCCAGACATCCGTCGTATCGTTGGCACGGCAGGCCGGGGTGACTGCCGAGTTTTGGAACAGGCCTTCCTGGATGGTGAGCTGTTCGTTGACATAGGCGGACAAGAGCATGATGTCCACCAGCCCCTGATGCGTCACCTCCCGGATAATATCGAGAAATTCCGGCAGATTGCGGTAGCCGTATTCATCGCGTGTCCAGATTTCTGGCGAGAACTGCGCGGGGCGCGCGCCGTGCCCGGAAAGGTAACTGCGCGGACCGGGAGCGCGCACGCCAAAGGCCATGTCGGCGTCCTTCGCATCGGCCAGGATGAATTCACGGGTGGCATGAGGATTGGCGCGAATGGCGGCTAGCTTCTGGTCAAGGGAACGTTGCATGAGTAAATCACCACCAAGGTTTCATTTTAGATCAGTCACGCCGAGAAATTTCAAATCAATCCCGGCACAAATTTTCCGGTTGCTCCGGGAAATGAGCTGGACGGATTGGCCGTCCGCCGCCGGAATGATGGCCTTAACCCGGTCAAATCCCCGGGGAATCGGCGCTGCGGCGATGATATAATTGACGGTCACTGGCTGGTTGGCCTGGAACTGCCGGCACGTCGCTTGTCCTTTGACTGTGAGTGCGTTTTTCGCAGCCGATTCGGCCAGTCCATAGTGAAAAAAGGCAGTCACTTCCTCCAAACCCAGCACATTAGTATGACGTCCGTTCCAGGGCGCGTAATGCCGGCCGCCATTCGATAACCAGAAAATGGTCTGTCGCAGCACGCGCGGGTCTTTCAGCGCGAACCACACATAACCTTCCGTTGGAAATGTGACTGCCGTCCAGGCAAAGGGCGGTCGCTGGTCGCTTTCCAATAATACCAGGTCTTCGAATCCCGGCCGGGCTGGATACCGGCTCAAATCCGTAAATCCGCCGCCCGCCAGCGGGACTTTGGTCAAGGATCGGAATTTTCCACCGGTTCGCAGAGAGAAGTAACCGCCCTCCGCCGGGTTTTCAAAGGCCAGCGGGGCTACGTGCCCGCGCAGAAACCGGCTGCAGGAAATCAGCCCGCTGCCCTCAGTCGCCGGGAACTTCAGCATCGCATGATGTCCCAGGCTCATCGGGCCACTGAGGCCGGTTATGATATGGCGTTGGTAAACGGTCGTCTCCTTGGGGCGGAGTGAAATATATTTGTCCACCCGGCCTGGGCGGGTTTTCAGGTCCAGACGCAAATGAAGCTCGCCGTCTCGGGCGGAGGCCCAGCGCCAGCGGGCGTTCGCCGTTTCGCCATGCAGCGGGTGTTGTTCGCCTTTGAACCTGATGGCATTGGCGCCAAACGGCAGGCAAAAGAAATCGCCGCGCAGAGCTTTAAGAATGGGTGGAAGGGGTGGCGTCGATTTTTCCTCCGCCCACGGCGCGATGGAAAACGGTTGGACAATTTTATCGCCCAAGCGAAAGGACACGGGTCCGAGTTGTCCGCCGGTCTGGGTGACGAAAGCCTCCACTTTGCTGGTGGCAACCCGCCAGGAAGATTGACCTGATTTGGTTATTAAGCTTCGGGACATGGCGTCAGGATGGTCTCGATGAAATCAGCCAATTCGGGCAGCGTGGCGCTGCGGGCCTGGCGCACAAAGAAACCGGCGCACGCGCAGGCGCAAGCGAGGCGTGACCGCCCGTCAAGTTGGAGCAGCAGGCCCAAAATGTATCCGGCATTAAAACGGTCACCGGCTCCCGTGCTCTTTTTTGGTTTGGCACAATAAGGTCCGCGCTGGAACGCTGGCTCGTGGAGGCTGGCCAGCGCGGCACTTTTGATATGGTGAACGAGGACCTCGCTGATGCCCAGTTGTTTTCGCAATTCCTGTCCCAAGCGCAGACTTGCCTCGGGATCGTCGTCTGCTTCGGCAAGATTCAATAAACGGGCTAGAATATTGGCCTCATTGCCATTCAATCCCAGCGTCAGCGGTCCGCACGGTTCAAATCGTGGCAGCGCTGCCAGCATCGCCAGGATATCGGCTGGAGAACGGCTCGACGGATCCACTAGATCAATAAAGAAAGCCGGCCGGTGTGTTAAACGGGAATACACTTTTTCCTGCAGCAACTTCCATACTGCCGTCATGTGCGGATAGAGCGTCCAATCGGTCAGCGCAATCACCGGCGCGGCGGCACAGGCGGCAGCATAGACGCCATCGGCCAGCATTTTCTCCACCTGTTCCGGTGTGAAGTCCGCCAGTTGCGAGACGGCGCTGAACATGAGTTTGCCATCGCTGAATTCATAGGCCAGCGTGCGCCCCGGCTCCCGGCCCCAGGACTGGCAGCTCTGAAATCTGGCGGCGGTTTCCTGAAACGCCGCATGCATCGGCTGCCCGAGCGTGGCGAACACATCCACCGGCACGCCCAGCGCTGCCAAACCATCCCCCGTGTTCACAGCACAGCCGCCGGGATGCACCGCATTGATCACGATCTCCCGCAAGCTGCTGTGCCCTGCCGCCCGGGTGATGAGCCCGCCAAACGTGGCGATATCCGGCACCGTAGCGTAGTTCGTCAGACTTTGCCGTTCGCTCACCACGGAAATCATCTCATCGACAAAACCATCGAAGCCGATCGCTACGGAGGGCAATCGAGGTGTGGCCCGGACTTGGCCAGCCAGTTTTTGGGGGAAATCGTTCATGGTTTGGACTTCGGCTGGAAAAAATTGCTATAGTCCACCGTCAGCAAATGCAGAGGCGGTTCGTCTTCCACGATTTTCGGAAACCGGCCGATCGGCTGATGAAACCGGTTGTCCGTGCGGTCGTCGTTAAGCTTGAAGACTTCACCGACCAGCACCCGGCGGCCTTCGCCCCAAAATGCGTGATACAGTCGTGGCGGCAGCGTGATGCTTTCGCCGGGAGTCAAAATCACCGTCCCGCCAGCGGAAACCTGGCGGGTGATGCCATCCATGTTGAACGTGATTTCCTCGGCCGCCAATTCATCGTCGGGCGTAGCGTGGTAAAGTTGCACGACGAGATTGCCGCCGCCGCGGTTGATGATGTCCTCCGTCTTCTGCCAGTGAAAGTGCAGCGGGGTCACCTGTGCCACCTCAATGATCATGACTTTCTCCGCGTAGGTCTTGCCCTGGAAATGGGGGAGGCTGGTCGAACGTCCATTGCGCAACGTGAAAAGCAACAGCCCGCATTTGTCAAAATCATCCGATCCGAAGTCGGTGATGTCCCAACCTAACTGGCTTTCGATGAGTTCGGAAGCCTCCGGGCCCAAGGCCTGCCAGTGCGCCGGCGTCCAGGCAGCAAATGGAGGCAGATAAAACTGGTGTGCAACCAGAAATTCCTGGGCGGACCGCATGAGGTTGTTGATTTCAGATCGTTTCATGAATTTGAATCACATTTGAATCACCATGGTAATCATGAGCCAATAGCGTCATCTGCGGTTCACGCCTGCGTAAATTGCGTCATCATTCCAGCCACCGCCGTTTGGTTACCGGAAATAAAACCGGAGATTTCATGGTGTGTCAACATACAGCGCCCGCCAGTGGCCAAAATACAAGCGTTTGGTCACACAAAATAATGGGTGGAATCACCAGGTTCAGGGAGGCGTCCTAAGTTGTAATACAGGGCGATTTCCATAGCTTTATTGGTGCGAAAACCATACGCGTGTCTGGTCAACCTTTGGATTTTATTGCTCAAGCCCCCAGCGGCATCGGGCTAAAAAAATTTTCGCGGCTTCGCCTTGGTGGCTCGCCGCGATGTTTTTTCATCGGGGATTGCGCATCCCCGAACCCCAACGCCAAAGCGCGAGCACTCTGGACTCAAAACCATTGCGGTTTTTACCGTTCCAATATTCCCGGCAAATCCCAGCGAAAACCCTTGTTGACA
>CAISVF010000426.1 GCA_903888765.1 uncultured Verrucomicrobia subdivision 3 bacterium
ATGAGTTCGCCATACAGCCCGCCCTCGTAGGAATAATTGATTTCCTCGGTCATGAGGCCGTAAAAGGTCGGCGGCATTTTTGCAACAATGCGGTCGGTTTGGATCTGGAGGATTGGCAGCGCGGCCGCGTGGGCCGGTTGGCCGGGCGCAACCGTCAGTGCCAGAACGGAAAGGAAACCGGTGGCTTGCGCCACTCCGCGCGGGAAAAATTTCGTGATGATCATGGTTGGATTATGGTTTTTTCCACCACCGAAAGTCCATCGCCAATTATTTCTGGAAGCGCCCACTACGATGGATGGTTCCGGCGCAATACGCAGGGCGGACATTCTTGACGGTTGCTTAGCCTCAGCCAGGTGGTTTGCCGAGAGAACGCGCGGAGCAATGCTTCGCGCCCCGGTTTTAGCGGACGACCAGATGGGTTATTTGACGGACTTCAGTTTTATCCCATCACTTGAATTTTTAGAGAAGTCGCAACCGGTCCTCCTGTCTGAAAAACAAAAAACCGGACGAGGCCACGCCTTGTCCGGTTGATGGGTTTCCGAAAGGGAAATTACTTTTTGGCGAGGGCACCTACAATGGCCGGTTCCAAGGCTTCGCCACGCAGATCCGTGCCGATGATGTTGCCATCCGGGCCCACGAGAACAGTGAAGGGGATGGATTGTACCCCATATTTGCCGGCCAGCTTATTTTGCCAGCCCAGGCCGTCAAAGTATTGAGGCCAGGTCATGCCGTCCTGTTTCTTCAAAAAATCGTCCAGTTTGGCGCGATCGGAATCCAGGCTCACGCCAATGATCTCAAATCCCTGGCCATGAAATTTCTTGTAGGCGGCGATGACGTTCGGCAGTTCGCCACGGCAAGGGCCACACCAGGTGGCCCAGAAATCCACCAGCACGACTTTGCCTTTCAAGCCGCCCACGGAAAGAGGCTGGCCATTCAAATCCTTTTCGCTGAAGTCGGGGAACGGTTTGCCGGCGGCCAATTCAGACTGTTTGCTTTTGGCTTCGGCCGCCGCCGCCGCCTGTTTTTCGAGGCGGGTGACAAAAGCGGTATCCTTGAAATCAAGCTTGAGCTGACTGGTGAGGGCGGCGGCCTTGGTGGCATCGTGCAAGACCTGGGCATAAAGCATGGCTTTCATGTAGGCCACGCGCGCCACTTCATCGGTCTTTTCACCGGCGTGTTTGGCCAGCAAACTGTCAAAGCTGGCCAAATCCTCGGCCAGATCAGCCTCGGTAACCTTGCCGGCATGGGCTTTGAGCTTTGCCTGAACGCTTTTGACAATGGTCTGCATGTCCTGCACAACCGGGCTGAGCGCCGGATGATTGACGGGAAGGTTGGTCTGGGCCAGAAGTGACGCCGGAGCGAGCAGGGCAGCCGCCAGCACCAGTGAGGAAACAAATTTATTTATCATGATGTAAAAGTGTGACAAAACGATTCCATTTTTTGGCCGTTCGCGCAACTTTAATCGGGCGTCAACTCGGCTCATCTGCCCGGTGCCGGGTGTATCCTGACACAGTTCTCGGAGCGCCTTCAGGCCGCTTCAGGGTCCAAATAGGCGAAGTCGGATCGATTGACCTGCGGGCTTGCGAATGGTGAAGCGGCGTAAATGCCGCGCGCCGGACCCATGGGCAATTGAGAACATTGTCAAGGGGCACCCGTGCGGCGGCGCAGGAAATTTTTTTTGAAAAAGACTTGCACGCTGACAGCAATTCCGTAGTTTTCTTAATTAATGATCTTCTCCCCCTCCCGCATGGGTCGCTTGAACAAGCGCGCCCTGATCCGCCAGCTGCAAAAAGCTGGCGTGGCGTCGCGGGCAGGGCTGGCGCGTTCACTGGGCATGAGCCAGCCGACGGCCGGGAAAATTGTGGATGAACTGCTCGCGCTGGAAATCCTGGAAGAGGTGGAGGTGCCGGCGGGCGGCGAGGAAGGGGAGACGGCGGCCCGCCTGGGCCGGCCGGGGCGCCAGCTAAGATTGAACCGCACGCAGCCGAGCTTTCTCGCCATTCATTTGGGCCTGAGCGAAACCCGGCTGGCGGAACTGACCCTTGGCGCGCTGGCCAATGACGAGTGGCAAGTTTCCTTCCGGCAACCGGCCACGACCGACCCGGCAGCGGCCTGGGCGCGGGAACTGCGCGGGGCGGCGAAGCCTTTTCGCGCCAGAAAGTTTCTCGGGATATTGTTGAGCGTACCGGGCGTGGTGGACGAATCGTCCAGCCGGATTTTACTCTCGCCCAACATTCACTGGAGCGAACAGGTGATTCTGCCGGACATCATCCGCCGGCACTGGGATGTGCCGGTGCTGCTGGTGCAGGAAGAATACGCGCTGGCGCTGGGGCACCATGTGAATCATCCCGGGCACGATGATTTTCTGCTGGTGGATTTTGGCGAAGGGGTGGGCGGCGCGGTGCTGGTGGGGGGCAAGCCGCTGGCCGGCCCGCTGCCGATCCGCGGAGAGATCGGGCACACGCCAGTTCCAGGCAATCCGCGCCAATGCGGCTGCGGGGCCACGGGCTGCATGGAAACGCTGGTTTCCGTTCGCGGCCTGCTGGAAAGTTTTGCCGGGGCGCCGCGCCGCAAAAACGGTTCGTGGGCAGAACTGCACGCGCACATTGCAGAGCACGGCGTGGAACCCTGGCTGGCGACCTCGCTGGAAGCCGCCGCGGCGGCCATTGCCGGGGCCATCAATGTGGTGGGCCTGCGCCGGGTAGTGATCACCGGCAGCCTGGCGGAACTGCCCCCGGCAGTGACGCAACATCTCTTTCGGGCCATAGAAAACGGCGCCATGTGGGCGCGGTTCGGGTCGGTGGAATGTGTGGCCGCGCCCCGGCGCCGGACCGCCGGACTCGCCGCCGTGGGGATTGACCGATTCATTGTGCCGGACCGAGAGCAGCACGGGGAACCTTCCCGGGCGGCATTTTCAGCCAAATCAGCCGTAAAGAACGGCAAAATTCACAAACAAACAACAACCGTAAATAAATAAGAGAGCAATAACAACATGAAGACCGCGTTTCCTAACATTCAAAACATTGCCTACGAAGGCGCAACCTCGAAGAATCCGCTGGCGTTCAAGCATTACAACGCCGAGGAAATCGTGGAGGGCAAAACGATGCGAGACCATCTGCGCTTTGCGGTGGTTTACTGGCATACCTTCCGGGGAACCGGCAGCGACCCATTCGGCGCGGGCACCATGCAGCGTCCGTGGGACGACGGATCCAATTCGGTCAGCAATGCCCAGAATCGCGCGCGGGTGGCCTTTGAGTTCATTCAAAAGCTGGGCGCGCCCTATTATTGCTGGCACGACCGCGATGTTGCGCCGGAAGGCAAAAGTCTGCGCGAGACCAATAAGAATTTTGACGCGGTGGCCAAAGTTTTGAAACAAGAACAGCAGCGCACCGGCGTAAAACTGCTGTGGGGCACGACCAACGCGTTTTCCCATCCGCGCTTTGTGCACGGGGCCAGCACGAGCTGCAACGCGGATGTGTTTGCTTTTGCCGCCTGCCAGGTGAAAAAGGCGATGGAAGTGACGCATGAACTGGGCGGGGAAGGTTACACGTTCTGGGGCGGACGCGAGGGGTATCAGACGTTGCTCAACACCGACATGAAGCGCGAACAGGAGCATCTGGCGAAATTCCTCCATCTGGCCGTGGCGCACAAAAAAGCGATCGGTTTCAAAGGACAGTTCTACATCGAGCCGAAGCCGAAAGAACCGACCAAGCATCAATATGATTCCGATGCGGCGGCCTGCCTGAATTTCTTGCGCGAGTTTGATCTCCTGCCGCACTTCAAGCTGAATATTGAGACGAACCATGCCACGCTGGCTGGCCATACCATGCAGCATGAACTGGAAACCGCCGGGGCCGCCGGCGCGCTCGGCTCGATTGACGCGAACACGGGCGACGAACTGCTGGGCTGGGACACTGACCAGTTCCCGACGAACATTTATCTGACAACCTACACGATGTTGAGCGTGTTGAAGTATGGAGGTTTCAAGACCGGCGGCGTGAATTTTGATGCCAAGGTCCGGCGCGAGAGCTTTGAGCCGGTTGATTTGTTCTACGCGCATATCGGCGGCATGGATGCCTTTGCCCGCGGTTTGAAGATTGCGGCGGCGATCCGGCAGGATGGCCGGCTGGCGGAGTTTGTGAAGAACCGCTATGCCTCCTGGGATAGCGGGATCGGGGCAAAGATTGAGGTCGGCAAAGCCAGCTTCGCCGATCTCGAAACGTACATGCTCAAGAAAGGGGAGGCGTCAGCGAA
>CAISVF010000427.1 GCA_903888765.1 uncultured Verrucomicrobia subdivision 3 bacterium
GGATTACCTGGTACCTTAGATGATACAGATGGATTCTGGTTAGATAAACGTGTGTGGGCCAGAGGACAACAAGCAACTGGTGATGAACTAATTGATTTCTATGACTCACCATCGGTGTCTCTCATCTCGCACGTTAAAATGAGTTGGTCATTTAAGACATACCTGCGTTTTAAGCCTAATGGAGATGCCGATAATATTTTTGTGACGCTGCGACTTGTTACATGGGGAATCGCCGCAGAAGCTGACTTTGATGGCACATGGAGTATTCTTCCCGGAAGTTCTGTAAGTGGCCCAAGCGATTTGAATAACAATGACTTTCCAGCATGGCCAAAAGTGTTTCATCCTTAAAATATTCGCCCGAAATAATCTTATGTATAAACACCGAATTTTGCTTGAAAAATTAATTTTTTGCCTCAATATCTGCCTGATATGTGCTGAAGCTGCTGGTGAAGGAATAAGAGCCAGTCGCATGGCACCCGACTGGATCGTTAGAGGCACAAATGGAGACTTTCAATTTAATACTAATACCGCTGTTTTTTGGCGTGGTGCCTGGAAAGAAGATACCAATGGATGGAGAGTTCAGTTGAACTTTTGGGACCCCAAAATCCCTTCGCAATTTGCGGTTGAAGTTGGGAGCACAGTAAGAAATGAGGGAGGCGGCTATTTTTCTTCACCCACGGGTAAGTTCTCAAAATTCGAATTGGTGGATTCCCATGGAATTATGGTTCCTTGTAAAAAAGGACTTTCGATGGAAAAAGAATTGCCGCCAAAAATGCCACTCCGAGTATTTCCGAAATGGCCAGATGGCGAGATTAAGGGAACTTTTGGATTTCGTAGTAATAGCCCTCCAAGTTTGGTCGCTAAGTGTTTGCTAAATGATATTTATGCCATAAAAAACGAGGACGATTATACCCTTACCGTTTGTCCGGTTTTATATAGGTATGGAACGAATGAGGGTTATCTAGAGAGATTAGATTTGCCCTGTGTAACCATAAAAATCCATCTCAAACCGTCTGAATGAAAGGTTCACCTGGCACACCAGTCTTAGCACCCATGGTGCCGATGAAAATCAAACGCCGAACTGGCTGCTTGGAAAAAACCAAACCAAACATTGCCTGGATCAAACCAAACAGCAAATGCCGTGCCTGCTTAAGACAGTGTTCTTGACAACATCCAACTCGCCGGTTCCTGAGCCCGGCTCGGTTGCTTTGCTGGTTTGCAGGGAGCTTGCGGTGGCGGCGGCGAATAGCAACAAACTATGCACTGACTCCATTTGGCACCGCCACCCCCGCCGAGCTCGCCGCCCAATTCAGCCGCGCCAAGCCCGCCGCCATCGCCGAGATTCTCGAAACCCTCGTCACCATGGGCCGCGCCCGCCAGCAAGGCCAGAAATTCAGCCGTTAGGAATTGCGCAACCTGCTCCTCTGTACCGAGACCGACAATAATGAAAATCAAATCAAAATCACGGATTTCTGCCGCAGGTCGTCTTTTTCACCCGAAAGTTTTTCTTGGCTTCCTGCTGCTGCTTTCACTCCAAGGCCGGGCGCAAAATCTGTTTGTGGCGGATGGCTATAATAGCAATATCTATGATTATACGCCGGGCGGTGGGCTAAACTACTTTGCTTTTGGGCTGAAGTATCCAGTGGGGATCGCTTTCGATAGCGCGGGCAATTTGTTCGAAGCCGACGACGGAACCGGCAATATCTACAAATTCACCCCAAACGGAGTTCGGTCAACCTTTGCCTCCGGCCTTGTTCAGCCTTACTCACTTGCGTTCGACAGCTCTGGCAACCTCTTTGTCGGCACTTATGGCGGTGTGTCAAAGATCATAAAAATCACTCCCAGCGGGGTGCAAAGCATCTTTGCTTCCGGGCTGTATGATGCCGTGGGGCTGGCTTTTAATAGTGCTGGCATTCTGTTTGAATCGGATATGGGCAGTCAACAAATCTTTAAGTTCACTCCGGCGGGAGTGAAATCCGGTTATGCCACGGGGACTTTTGAGCCAACGGGTTTGGCGTTTGACCCCTCCGGCAATCTCTTTGTCGCTGACGCTTTAAACAATAGTGTTTATGAGATTGATCCGAGCTTCAATGTGAGCACCATTGCCAGCGGACTGAAACTGCCTTTTGGCCTGGCCTTTGACAACGGCGGCAATTTGTTCGTCAGCGAACCGCTCGGCCACGACATCCTTGAAATCACACCGGGCGGCGCTCCAAGAGTATTTGCTGCCGGGAACTATGTTCCTTATGGGATAGCCTTTGAACCGCAGGTTGTGCCCGAGCCCTCAACCGTGGGCCTTTTGGGCTTGGGTTTGGGCGCATTGTTGGTGTGACATCGCCGCTTTGGCATGGGTTTGGCTGGTGGCAGATAGTTGAAAAGGGGCCGTCCTTTATTTGGGCATATCAACCCGCTCCGTCATCTACCAAGCCAAACTGCCACGGGTGTTGAAAACTAGGTTGCCACATCCTCGTTTTCACCACAAACGAGGGAGTGTTACATTTAGCGCACCACAAAAAATAATGTTTCGAACGGCTCCCACAACGGCCAATCCACCCTTGGATGTGTCCAGATAGGCGGAGGCGAGGGCATTTTCAATTGCCGCCGGAGCGCACGCGGAAGAATCCGGCTGGACCGGTCAACGGCACCGTCATTTGCGTGCCGGTCTGGGCTCCGCCCACCGGCTGCCAATTGGCATCCGCACCCAGCGAGCCAGATTGTTCCACCACGTACGGCGGCTGACCACCCATCCAGCGCAGCACCCCACTCGTCCCATTGATCTGCAAACCCAACATCTGCACGGGGGTTGCCACCACCGTATTCGCCACCGCGATATTCACCGTGGCTACTTCGTCCACGCTGCCATCGTTATTATAGGCATACAAATGGTAGGTGCTCGCTCCCGCCGGAACTCCAAGATCCTGCACACGGTACGTCTGGCCCATGTCCAGCCCTGTGGCCCACACCAAATCCGGAGTCACTTCCTGCTCGTCACCACCGTCGGTGGACCGGGTCAGGTCAAAGGCTAACACGCCATCCTCCACATACGTCTGCCACGTTACCCAGACATTCCCTTGATCCTGCACAGCCGACAGGCTAACCAGGGACACTGCGGTCGGATTGGGCTTGAATCCGGCGTCCAACGTCAAATTGGTCGTCCCCGACGCCATCGTAAAGAAGGTGGTCAAGCCACTCGTGGCATTGGCGTCGCTATCCACATTGGTATTGCTGCCTTGCAATGCCGGACTGTGCGTATAACCACCACCAGGCGGATTGAAACTGAGCTGGTAGGTGCCGGGCGGGAGATTGGCAAATGAATAGGTTCCGTCACCCGCGCTAGTCGTGCTGGCCACAGTACTGACCACATGCGTCACCAGATTGCTCTGGAATAACACGATCGCCACCCCCGCCATGGGCGGTTCACCCCCGTCTTGGATGCCGTTGCCATTGATGTCCAACCAGGCGTAATCCCCAATGGTCACCGGCTGATAGCAGCCCGCATCCACCGTCAGATTCGTCTGGCCCGAGGTCAAATTAAACAGTTCGCTCAAACCAGTGCCGATCTGCGCGTTGCTGTCCAGGTTGCTGTTGCTGCCTTGATAAGGCAACGTCAGGGCATAACCCGAAGGTAGCGTGAAGCCAACCACAAATTTATTTGGCAACTGGTTTGTGAAGAGATAACCACCTGACGCCGAAGTTGTGTTCGTGGCAAGCGCGGTCAAGGTGCCCAAACCACTATTGGTCTGGTATAACACCACGGACACGCCAGCCAAACCGGCTTCGCCATTGTCCTGGACCCCATTGGCATTGCCATCCACCCAGACATAATCCCCGATCGTCACCGGCTGCGTATCCAGGTAATTGTTGCCGGTGGAATTTTGACCACCACTCAGGGTCACAGGCAAAGCAAGCGGCGTGGTATTACGATAACCAACCGGCACCACCTGCAGTACGGTATAATTGCCCGAGGGCAGATTGGCAAAACTGTAATTACCATTACTGTCGGTATTGGTGGTCAACATCGTGACACCATTGGTTTTTAAGGTGATTAAAACCCCGCTCAAGCCAGTGGTATCGCCGGCATCTCTGAGGCCGTTGCCATTCACGTCCAGCACCACGGACCCACTCAAACTGGCCGGTTGACAATAGCCAGCATCCACGGTGAGATTCGCCTGGCCAGAGGTCAGGGTAAATGGCTGGCTCAATCCAGTACTGACTAGCGCATCGCTGTCCAGATTGCTGTCTCCACCTTGATATGGAAGTGTGCGCGTGTACCCAGAGGCGGCACCAAAACCCACCACAAAACTATTCGGCAACTGATTCGCGAACAGATAAGCCCCCGAGGCCGAGGTCGTGTTCGTCGCCAAGGCCGTCAACGTGCCAGCACCGTTGTTCGTCTGGTACAGAATCACTGGCACGCCACCAAGGCCGATCTCGCCATTGTCCTGGAGCCCGTTCCCGTTCGCATCCACCCACACGTAATCCCCAATCGTCACCGGCTGCGTGTCCAGATAATTATGGCCCGGCGAGCTTTGTCCGCTCACCAGCGTCACGGGCAGAATTAACGTCGTCGTGTTCGTGTACCCGCCAGGCACCGTCTGCACCACCGTGTAACTGCCCGGGGCCAGATTCGCAAAACTGTAATTGCCACTGCCGTCGGTCGTCGTGGTCTGGAGCGTCACGCCGTTGACTTGCAAGGCAATCAGAACATCCGCCAGAGTCGCGGTTTCACCCGAATCCTGCACGCCATTGGCATTGGCATCCACTACCACGGTGCCGCTCAAACTGGCCGGCTGATAATACCCGGCATCCACCGTGAGATTCGTTTGACCAGACGTCAGCGTGAACACTTCGCTCAAACCACTGCCCACCTGTGCGTTGCTATCCAGATTGGTGTCAGTGCCGGAATACGGAGAGGTGGCGACATAACCCGCCATCTGGCTGAAGCCCACCACAAAACTACCCGGCAATTGATTCGTAAACAGATAAGCGCCGGAGGCTGAAGTCGTATTCGTCGCCAGGGCAGTCAACGTGCCGGTGTCGCTATTCGTCTGGTAGAGCACGACCGTCACGCCCGACAGACCAACCTCGCCATTATCCTGAATCCCATTGCCATTGGCATCCAACCAGACGTAATCTCCAATAGTCACCGGCTGCGTATCCAAATAATTGTTTTCCAGCGAGCTTTGGCCGCTAATCAATGTAACCGGCAGACTCAAGGCCGTCGTGTTGGTATATCCCGCGGGCAGGGTTTGCACCACGGTGTAACTGCCCGGCGGCAGATTGGCAAAACTGTAATTGCCACTGCTATCCGTCGTGGTGGTCTGCAGCGCCACGCCGTTGGCTTGCAACGAAATTAATACTCCCGGAAGAATAACGGTTTCGCCGGCATCCTGTACGCCGTTGCCATTCGCGTCCAGCACGACCGTGCCGCTCAAATTGGCCAATTGATAGTAACCGGTATCCACCGTGAGGTTCGTCTGGCCAGAGGTCAGGGTGAAAGGCTGGCTCAATCCAGTGGTGACCTGCGCATCGCTATCCATATTGCGATCTGCACCTTGATACGGAATCGTACGCGTATAGCCGACAGAATCCCCGAAACCCACCACAAAGCTACCAGGCAATTGATTGCTGAACAAATAGGCCCCGGAAGCCGAAGTCGTGGTCGTCGCCAAGGCCGTCAACGTGCCCAAGCCGCTGTTCGTCTGGTACAAAATGACCGACACGCCCAACAAACCAGCCTCATCGGCATCTTGTATTCCATTCCCGTTCGCATCCACCCACACATAATCCCCGATCGTAACCGGTTGCGTGTCCAGATAATTATGGCCCGGCGAGCTTTGTCCGCTCACCAGCGTCACCGGCAAATTCAACGTCGTTGTGTTCGTGTACCCGGCAGGCACCGTCTGCACCACCATGTAGCTGCCCGGCGCCAGATTCGCAAAACTGTAATTGCCACTGCTGTCCGTCGTGGTCGTCAGCACCGTCACGCCGCTGGCTTGCAGTGCAACAGAAACTCCAGTCAGCCCAGTCGTTTCGCCCGCGTCCTGCACACTATTCGCATTCACATCCAGCACCACCGTGCCGCTCACGTTCGCCA
>CAISVF010000428.1 GCA_903888765.1 uncultured Verrucomicrobia subdivision 3 bacterium
AATTTTTGGAAACGCTCTAAGTCAATGGCAGTGGAATTCTGGGGGGGCACAATTCCAGCCTCTTGCGCTGTGGTTGGCTGCGCCCCCACCAACGTCGCACCAAAAAAATTGTCCCAGTGCCGCCGGCACCGGGAATCCAATCAAAAACAGAAATTCGGCACGCTGGAAAACAAACAAAACATAACAATGCCCGCCAACCTCGTAGTATTATCAAACCGCGCCCGAGGTCTTTGATTCAAAAACCCGCCGTATTTGTCAGCTGCCTATTACCAGTGCCCATATATATTGGGTGGTGTTTTGGTGCCTACTGGATAGACGAGATAAACGGCATTGTGTGATTTCGTCCATGCCCGGATCACGTTTTGACGCTGATAGACGCGGCGCACAGTTTCGCCCAGATCAAAGCGTGTGGATGGATCGTTGATGATCACGTCACCGGATTTTGTAAAACCAACGCAGACGATTAAATGCCCGGCATTATCTATCGGGCGCCCGGGCAGTAGCCAGTCCCAGCGCGCGGAAAGAATTACCGGTATGCCATCATTAACCCAATCCTCCACTTCGGCCAGGTCGTCAAGCCGCGTCACATAACTTTTCATCCCGGAAAAACTACCGGCGAAGGCAGTGTTGAATGGCCAGTTGCCAGTGCCGGCAAAACCCTCGTCATAAACGTTGGCGGCAACTATTGGCACGGTCAGATTCATTTCCGGCCGCTGCAAAACTTCGGCCCAGTGCGATAGTAGCATCGAAAGCGAAGTGGGGCTGCACCAGCCTTTTTCCCCGGGATAACCGTGCTGGGAATGCTCCGGAGTGGCAATAATTTTGCCCCAGGCTTGGCGGTTCGATGGCCGAAAGGCGGGGGGAGTTTTTGTGTTGGCAAAGGAAGCGCCAAGAAATTTCAGAATTGGCAGGGCGCCGTTCGTGCCTCCCAGCGTCACGCGGATTTGCGCGGCGCGTGCCGATTGCGTGAGCAACAAAATATCTGTGTCTACGTTGCCATCGGGGTCTTTTTGGCCGCGCACACTGGTGCGCGAAAAAAGCCGGTTGTCCGGAGACCAAACCCCAAGCGTGTAAAATTTTGTAGGATGCTCCCACGAAATCGCCCTCGCCTCAATGCGCAAAAACGTTCCTGTTGGTGCGTCAGCGTTCCATGAGAGAATCAATTCGTTCCAAGCGATTTCCGCCTGGATGGGCGGTGAGATTAACTCGGTTTCCCCCTTTGGGTTCACGGTGCGGGTGAAATTGGTAAAATAATTAATTTCTACAAAATGACTAAAACGATTCGTGTTTGCGGTGGGCAGGCTTTGACCGCCGCAAAACAGGATGCCGGAAAACAAGGGCGAACAAATCGCGACCAGGAATTTTATTTTTTCTTTCATGTTGACCTACCAATGTCCAAACCGATCGGAGGGCAGTGACACGTTTTCGGGGTAGACCAAATAAACGGTGTTGCGAGAGGTGGCCCAAGCCCGACGGACATTTTCGCGCTTGTATATGTGCTGCACGCGTTCCACCCGGATGTCGGTCCAAGGGTCGTTGATCACTAGATCCCCGGTCTCTGTGAAACCGCAGCAGAGGGTCAGGTGGCCATTGAAATCATCCGGTCGCCCGTCTTGCAATAAATCATAGCGGGCGGAAATAATGACGGGTATGCCTGCCGCAATCCAATCCTCTAATTCGGAAATATCGCTGAACCTCGTGACGCAGGCCCGCATGCCGGTGAGCTGACCTGCAAAAGCAGTGTTGAACGGCCAGTTGCCGGTGGCTTTTTTGAAATTGTGATCCAGCACACCCGCTGCAACCGCTGGTACAGTGAATTTCCAGTCAGTTCGGTCTTTAAGAGTCGCCCACCGCATCAGCGCCATGGAAAGTGACGTGGGACTGCACCAGCCGTTGCCACCGGGATAATGTTTTTGTGAATATTCGGGGGTGGCCATGGTTTTTCTCCAGGCGGCACGGTTTGGCGGCAAAAGTTCCGGCGTGATTTTGGTATTACAAAAGGAGACGCCGATAAATTTTAGCAATGGCAATGCGCCCGGTTTACCGCCAAGGGTGAGTCGAATCTGGATTTTTTTGGCGGGGTGATTTAAGGCCAAAATATCTACCAGCACATCGCCATCGGCATCTTGTTGTCCACTGACGCTGGCGCGCGGGAAAGCCTGATTATCTGGTGACCACCATGCAAGGGTATAAAACCTGGTGTGCCGGGTTTCGCTGATGGCTTGGGCCTCAATTTTCAAATAACTTCCGCTGGGAGCCGTGGCATTCCAGGAGACGATGGCTTCGTTCCAATCTGCCAATGCCGGGATTTCCGGCGAAACAAGAACGGTCTCTCCTTGAGGAGAGGTCGAATGCGCAAAGCCGGAAAAATCAGAAATGCCTACAAAATGGCTGAATAGCTCCGGGTTTGAATGGGGCAAAATATCACCCCCATAAACCGCCATGGCGGTTGCGGTCATTAAAGTGGCGGCCAGCATATAAGAAAGGCCTGATTACTTTGTAGGAAAAATGGCCAATGTCCATATTTAGATTAGATTGCATTGTAATTCAGCCACGGACCGAGCCAGCGCTCCATTTCGGTGAGCGATTTGCCTTTGCGCTGTGCTAAATCCCCTACCTGATCTTTGCCCAAGGTGCCGACGGCAAAGTATTTTGACTCAGGGTGGGCGAAGTACAGTCCGCTCACGCTGGATCCGGGATACATGGCAAAACTTTCGGTGAGCTTTATACCGGCATGCTTTTCTGCATCGAGCAAATCCCACAGAATCGCCTTTTCGGTATGATCGGGGCAGGCCGGATAGCCCGCCGCCGGGCGGATTCCGCGATATTTTTCCCCGATCAAATCGCTGGTGCTAAAATTTTCCAATTTGCCGTAACCCCATTCATCCCGGACGCGTTTGTGCAAAAACTCTGCGAATGCCTCAGCCAGGCGGTCTGCTATAGCTTCAGCCAGAATGGCGTTATAGTCATCGTTTTTCGCTTTATAGTCTTCAACAATTTGCATTAATCCATGGCCGCTCGTGACTGCAAATGCTCCAATATAATCCTCGTGTTTCTGCGTGCGGTTTTCTGAGTCTGGCTTTGGGGCAATGAAATCCGCCAGACACCAGTTTGGCGAACCGTCGCCTTTTTCCATCTGCTGGCGCAGGAAATGCAGCGTGGTGCGTAAATGCTTTCGGGACCCATTGGAATAAATTTCCACGTCGTCGCCTCTCGAGTTGGCAGGGAACAATCCATATACCGCCCGTAGCTGCAAAGATTTTTTAGCGGCAAATTCCTTGAGCATGGTTTGCGCCTCAGCAAATAATTTCGCCGCCTCCTCGCCATGCTTTTCGTGCTGCAGAATCTTGGGAAAAACTCCGCGTAATTCCCAGGTATGAAAGAACGGCGTCCAGTCAATAAACGGTACAATTTCGGGGATGGAGACGCTGAACGCACCGGCGTGGCCATGGGAAGAGCCGCAGTCACATTTGCCGGGGTTAACTGGCCCGGAGGATAGCGTGCGAATGCCGGTAAACTCTGGTTTTGGCAAATCGGTATATTGCAATTTAGGCGCATTGGCCCGGGCCGCCGTAAGCGAAAGTAATTTTATCTGCGAGCCGGCATATTGTGAGCACAGCTTTTCGTAGTCGGTGCGGAGTTGTTTCACGAATGCAACTTTCCCGTCCTGGCTTAGCAATTTACTGACAACTGGCACCGCGCGTGAGGCGTCAAGCACATGGACGACCGCTTCGCTGTAATGCGGAGCTACTTTTATCGCCGTGTGCGCACGGCTCGTGGTGGCGCCGCCGATGAGCAGAGGGGTCTTGAACCCCTGGCGCTCCATTTCGCGGGCCACATGAACCATTTCGTCCAGCGAGGGGGTGATTAATCCGCTCAACCCGATAATGTCGGTGTTTTCGAGCTTGGCTCGTTCGAGGATTTTTTCGCATGGGACCATCACCCCCATATCAATCACTTCATAATTGTTACAGGCGAGCACCACGCCAACGATATTTTTGCCAATATCATGGACATCGCCTTTAACGGTCGCCAAGATGATTTTTCCCTGCGCCTTGACTGCCTCGCCGCGTGCTGCCATCGCGGCTTTTTCAGCTTCCATAAACGGAGTGAGATAAGCCACCGATTTTTTCATGACCCGGGCGGATTTTACCACCTGTGGCAAAAACATTTTTCCGGCTCCGAACAAATCACCAACGATGCTCATGCCGCTCATCAAGGGGCCTTCAATGACAGCAAGAGGTTTGCCGTATTTGGCGAGCGCTTCTGCGGTATCAGTCTCAATGTAAAGGTCAATGCCCTTCACCAGGGAATGCGAGAGGCGTGCTTCAACAGTTCCCTTGCGCCATTCTTCTTCCAGCTTTTTATCTTGGGCGCTTGTGCCGGTACTGGCGGCTTTGAGCTTTTCACCAAAAGCTACCAGTCGTTCCGTGGCATCCGGGCGACGATTTAATAACACGTCTTCCACCAGATTCCTCAATTCCGGTTCGATTTCTTCATAAACTTCCAGCATCCCGGCGTTTACGATGGCCATGTCCAGCCCTGCCTGGATCGAGTGGAAAAGAAAAGCGCTGTGCATGGCTTCGCGTACGGGACTGTTGCCACGAAAACCGAAGGATACATTTGAAACGCCGCCGCTGACTTTCGCATGCGGCAGATTCTGTTTGATCCAGCGAGTGGCTTCGATGAAACCCAACGCGTAATTGTTGTGTTCTTCCATGCCTGTGCCGACGGTCAGTACATTCGGATCGAAAATAATGTCCGCTGGCGGAAAACCGACTTCGTCCACGAGGATTTTGTAGGCGCGCTCACATATGCGAATCTTGTCCGCCAGCGTTGCTGCCTGTCCTTGCTCATCGAAAGCCATCACGACCACTGCCGCCCCATATTTTAAAACTTTAGCCGCCTGTTCGCGGAATTTCCCCTCGCCTTCTTTAAGTGAAAGCGAATTCACAATACCTTTGCCCTGCAGGCACTTCAGGCCGGCTTCAATTACCTCCCATTTGGAAGAGTCCACCATGAATGGCACCTTGGCAACCTCCGGTTCGCTGCCAAGCAATTGCAGATAGCGTGTCATGGCAGCGACGCCATCAATCATCCCTTCGTCCATACAGATGTCGATGATGTTCGCGCCGCTCTCGACTTGCTGCCGTGCGACGGCCACGGCTTCCTCATATTTGTTTTCCTTAATGAGCTTGGCAAATTTGGGTGAGCCGGCCACATTAGTGCGCTCGCCAATCATGACAAAAGAACCCGGCTGCTGGGTAAATGGTTGGGATCCGCTCAAGCGCAGAGGAATGGCCGCTCCCGTGGAAAGTGTGGTTTCGCCTTTAGCCTGGCGTGGCGGCTTATTGGCCAGTGTTTTTGCAATTTCCGCAATGTGTTCGGGGGTATTGCCACAGCATCCTCCGGCAATATTCAGTAAACCGCTGCTGGCAAATTCCCCGAGGTAGTGCCCCATATCCGCAGGGAGCAAATCAAATCCGGTTGCTGAAAGTGGATTGGGCAGCCCGGCGTTGGGATAGCATGAAATCGCGGTACTAGTATGGGTGGCCAATTCTTCGAGAAATGGCCGCATTAGATCCGGCCCCAGTGAACAATTTAGGCCAACGGCAATCGGTTTGACATGTTTTACGGCATTCCAAAATGCCTGGACCGTCTGGGCAGAAATCATGGTTTCACCGCCGCGGCCAACGGCGGCAGAAATCATAATAGGTAGAATCTTACCCTCGGCTTGGAACACTTCCTGAATGGCCACCAAGGCAGCTTTGGCATTGAGTGAGTCGAAAATTGTTTCTACGAGCAACAAGTCGGAGCCCCCCGCTATCAGGGCGCGAACCTGATGTGTGTAGGCTGCTTTTACTTGATCAAAGGTGCATACGCGAAATCCTGCATCATCGGCATCCGGTGAATTGGACAGTGACACGGTCAGCGGACCGATGGCTCCAGCCACAAAGCGAGGGCGGCCGGTCTTGTTCGCTATCCGATCGCACCAATCCCTGCATTGGCGTGCGGATTGTTCGTTGATTTCCCACGCCAGCTCATTCAGATATCGGTTTTCAATCACGCCCTGATAAAAAGTCGGGTCTTTGCGTCCGCCCAGTTCTCTGGGATCTTCCACAAAGAACTCACTTTGGCCGATGCTGGTGGCGGAAAAGGTGTTGGTCTCAATGATGTCTGCACCGGCTTCAAGAAAACGACGGTGAATATCACCGATTGTTTCAGCCTGAGTCAGGGAATAAAGATCACCATTGTTTTTGAGATCTTTCTTGGAATCTGCAAACCTTTTGCTGCGAATTTCTGCCTCGCCCAGCCCATAGGTGCGGATCGTCGTGCCCATCGCCCCATCGATGATAACTATACGTTCATTGAGCGCTTTCTTAAGCAGTTCGGCTGTATTTGACATAACCATAGCTTAGGTGAAATTCAGCAGTTTTCAATTATAAAATCAACGTATCATGATTTGATGATATGTGCGGTTCTTCTGATTTCGTTCGTTCCGCCGGCCAAAAATATCGACCTGTCTGCTTGACGAAGTTGCTTGGATTTTGAAATGCTAGGTTAAATTACATATAACCATGCTTATAAATCCATTAACCAACCCTGCCATATTTGCGACCTATTTGTATTGGCTGGCGCTTATTGTTGTTCACATTTTTTTTGGTCTGGCGGTTTATCGGGATGCTCAAGCTTTGGAACGTCAGCACAGAGTTAAACTGTTTTTTGTGACTGACGGGATCTGGGGGCTGGCGGCATTGATTGGTGGCATTCTCACGGTAGCGATTTATTGGGCCATGCATCATTCCACCTTATGTCCCATGACGGAAGGGATACAGGCGGAAGTTAACAATCCGCCTATCTTGCCCGGCTCTAAAACATGAGACGAAACCCGCGCCTGAATTCGAATAAATGCGCTTGTTGGGTATGGAAAACCGAAGCAAATTACTGGGGTGAAAATGGCCTAAGTTTCAGCCTGGGATTTTACTGGTACTACGCCAGCCTAAGCCGCAGGATACCGTGTGATTAAAATCAAATTAGGTGTGGGGATTGCCAAATTGGAGGTTGGTCAGGTTTGGCGGATGCCGGAGGCGGATTTACGTGTTGAGATGGTGGGCAAATTGCTGGTGCATTACAAGCTAGGAAAGTCCAGTGCCTCCCGGATTGCCAAGTCTTGCAGTGCCATCACGACCGTTGAAAAATTTCTAAGCAAAAACAAAGCAGTTTTGATGGAGCAAACAACCCCGGTTGCCGTGGTTTGATTCCTGAGGGCGAGTGGACTGCGGGGTTTGTTCATTTAATAATGGAAGGTGCTAAATTTTGATCCGAATGGAAAATTGGCCATTCAAACTACTCTATGACGGGAATCGTCCGCTTTGGTTGCAGCGAGGCAAAGTTTCTTCAGAGTAGGAATCAGGCTGGTCGCTTGGCTTTTGAGAATATTTCTGCGACGGACTTTTAGCCGTGGTTAGTAACAGTACCAAGGAAGAATTGATGGGGGGTATCCACGGTGTGTTTTCCAGCGGGTACAGGTGCGTAAAGTGCCGTGCTTCGGGAAGCTTATTGGCTTGGGATGGCTGCTGGCCCCAATTGGCTGGCCGGGAAGTTGCCGAGATGTTGACCAAGGTGATAAATGATTCGCCCCCAACCGTCTGACTTTTGGCCGGATAATGTTCCGAAAACGGGAGGCCGGTGCCTGTCATTTGCCGGAGCGGGATCATAAAAATTGGTTCGGGCGGGCGGTCAAAGCTGATGCCGGATTCCATGAATTTTTCTTTGCGCTTGTCAGTTATCCATCACAAGCCACACAATGCCATATAAACCCAATGATTTTATGAGGATATGGTCACGCCTTGGTTTCATTTCTAGCTGGCTGGGGTGGGTGCTAGCAGTTTCTGCTGGCCCGCTGGACAGAGGATTTATGCATCCCCCAGATGCGGTCAAACCGCAGACTTGGTGGCATTGGATGAATGGCAATATCACCAAGGCGGGCATCACTGCGGATCTGGAGGCAATGAAAAGCATTGGTCTCGGCGGCGCCACCATCGTCAATGTGGATTGTGGCATTCCCCGAGGGCCGGTTGCCTTCATGAGCCCTGAGTGGCGTGAGGATTTCAAGTTTGCCGTGCAGGAGGCCAGCCGTCTGGGCTTGGAACTTTGTGTGGAAAATTGTGCTGGCTGGTCCAGCAGCGGTGGTCCGTGGAACACGGTGACCAACGCCATGCAACGTGTTACCTTTAGCGAGATTCGGGTAGAGGGCCCGGCAAATTTCAGCGCTGCATTGCCAAAACCGCCCACGAATTTGGGTTATTATCGTGACATTGCGGTTCTAGCTTTTCCTGCGCCAATGGATGAAGGGGTGAGGATGGCTGATTTCGCCCCGGTGGTTTCCGCCAGCGGTTCAGAGCAGCCAGGCAACAAACTTACGGATGCCGACCCAAAAACAATGATCCATCTGCCAGCGCCCAAGCGAGGCAACCCACAATTTGCGCAACTGGAATTCCAAAAACCATTTACTGCCTGTATGGTGAAAATTGTTGCCGGGGAGGGCATGCCCGAATGCAGCGGTGAAATTCTGGTTTCTGACAATGGCAAAAACTTTCGAGTTTTAAAGCCATTTATTTTTGGTCGCAAAAGTACGACCACCCCCATGATCTCGCTGGGCTTGCCACCGGTTGCTGCCCGTTTTTGGCGCGTGCAATTCACCGATCTCGGAGACAAAGCGAAGGCCACGGAGATACCGCTGGCGGAAATCGAATTGGCTCCTCGTCTGGGCATTGAAAATATTGATGCCAAAGCAGGTTTTAACGGTGGTTTTGCGCTGTCATCACATGAAACTGATGAGGCCACGGCTGGTTCATTGCACCGGAATGAGATGATTGATCTCAGCGGCAGCCTCGCTGCCGATGGTAAATTAAACTGGCAGATACCCGCCGGTGAATGGGTCATTTTGCGACTGGGTTATACGCCCACTGGGGCCATCAATCACCCAGCAACCAAAGAGGGGGAAGGTCTGGAGTGCGACAAGTTTAGCAAGGCAGCCCTGGACGCTCACTGGGCGGGCTTCATGGGGAAAATCCTGGATGACATCGGACCGCTTGCTGGCAAGGCTCTTAATAGCTCGCTGATTGACAGCTACGAAGTGGGTGGTCAGAACTGGACCGCCAAATTTCGGGAGGAATTTCAGGTGCGACGCGGTTATGATCCCCTGAAATTTCTTCCCACACTCACCGGTCGAGTCGTGGATAATCCGGCATTGTCGGAACGGTTCCTCTGGGATTTTCGTCGCACGATTGCCGACTTATTTGCGGAAAATTATTTTGGGCACTTTGCCAAAATTTGCCGACAGCATGGTTTACAGAATGCCGTGGAACCGTACACGGGTCCCTTTGAATCCATGCAAAGTGGGGCGACGGCGGATGTGGTGATGGGTGAGTTTTGGAGCGGAAGTCAGGGGCATCCTTCCGTTAAACTAGCCGCTTCCATCGCACATGCGTATGGAAAAACCATCGTGGGGGCGGAATCATTCACCGCCAGTCCAGACGCAGGTCGCTGGCTGAACGATCCATATTCGCTGAAAACACTGGGAGACCAAATGTTCTGCCAAGGGTTAACCCGTTATATTTTTCACCGCTACGCCATGCAACCTTGGACAAATCACTGGCCGGGCATGACGATGGGGCAATGGGGTTTTCACTTTGAACGGACTGTAACCTGGTGGAATCAAGGAAAGCCATGGATTGATTACATATCACGTTGCCAGTTTCTTTTGCAACAAGGCCGGTCCGTCGCCGATGTCGCGTATTTCACCGGCGAAAGTGCGCCGGTTGAAATGCGCATAGGCCAACCCGCACTTCCCTCCGGTTACGATTATGATGCGGTGAATGCCGATGTTTTGCTGCATGGCGCGGTGGTGAAAAATGGTCGTATTGTGCTGACTAGCGGCGCGAATTATGCAGCACTGGTATTACCCTCCAATGATGCCGATTTAACGCCGCAGCTACTTCAGAAAATTCATGATCTGGTCCGATCCGGTGCCACGGTCATTGGTCCGCGCCCGGAACATTCGCCGAGTCTTTCCGGATTTCCGGAGTGCGATGCAAGGGTACAAAAACTGGCCAATGAACTTTGGGGGCGATGCGATGGAATCAAGGTGTTTGAAAATGCCGTCGGAAAGGGGCGAATTGTCTGGGGCAAATCATTGAGCGACATCTTCCTTGCGCAAGACCTGAAACCGGATTTTGAATTTAGCGGCACTGGCAAGGCCTCGCAACTCGCATACGCTCATAGAGCCACCCGCGCAGAGGAAATATACTTTGTCTCGAATCAACGCCGACAATTTGACACTGCAGAGTGCACGTTTCGGGTGGGTGGGAAAATTCCGGAATTGTGGCATCCAGAAACCGGATTGATTGAGCCAGCCCCGGTTTGGATGGATGAATCCGGGCGGACGAAGGTTCGCCTTGATTTTGAACCTGCCGGCTCCATTTTTGTCATTTTCCGGAATAATAACCTGCTAACAGATCACATTGTTAAGGTAAATGGGCGGTTTGCTCCGGAACCGGCTGTTAAGACAAATCTCGTTATCCTAAAGGCTATTTATGCCGCTACAGACGGAAGTGGTGAAATGGATGTGACCAGGAAAATTGCCGATCAGCTCGGCGCTGGACAATTTTTGGTGACTGTCAATAACGACACTTTGGGCAGTGATCCGGCCGTAAATCACGTCAAAGAATTGCGCTTGAATTACACCAGGGATGGCAAGTCGGGCCAGATGAAGTCATTGGAAGGTGAAACGATGACATTGCCGGCAACCTGCACGATTGGTCAACCGCCGTATTTGGAATTAAATTCAGGAGATAACAAGTCGCCAGTGGTACGGCTTTGGGGTAACGGTCAGGTTGTTCTGATGACCTCCAGCGGAAAAGTTGTACGGGCAACTACTTCCGATTTGCCAGCGCCCCAGGAAATTACCGGTCCGTGGAATTTAAACTTTCCACCTGACTGGAGGACACCAGCCTCGGTCACTTTTGACAAGTTGATTTCCTGGACCGACTGCGCAAAAGAGGAGGTGCGTTATTTTTCCGGCACGGCAACCTATGAAAAGGAGTTAGTAATTTCTGCCGACCGACTTTTCAGCGGGCAGGAACTTTGGTTGGATTTGGGAGTCGTTAAAAATTTTGCGGAAGTGTGGCTAGAGCGTTTCCAAAAATTATGTAGCGTATCGCGAGCGACTGGAGTAGCGTAAGCGCATGAAAGCTATACCCGTGGCCGTGCGTGAGCGGATCATGCACCTCTACGATAAGGGAAAAAGCACAAGGGAGATTGCCACCGC
>CAISVF010000429.1 GCA_903888765.1 uncultured Verrucomicrobia subdivision 3 bacterium
ATGCAGGTCGGAAACGAGATTCGTCCATTCATGCGGATCCATGCGCTCGTCATAAAGTTCCTCCGAATTATCCGCGTAGTGAATATAACGCCAGCGCGAGGTGCGCACCGCGCTATTTCCGGCATTGGCGGTGGTAATGGCGGGCCATGGGCGCGGTGCCTGGGCATCACGCAACTGCGGGATCAGGCTGTGTCCTTCCAGTCCCGCCCGCCCAGGCAGACCGCACAGATCAATCAGGGTGGGATAAATATCGAGCAACTCCGCTGGCTCATGACTGATTGCCTGGCGAGTCACCCCCGGCCCGGCAAAAATCAACGGCACGTGCGTGGAGCGATCCCAAAGCGAATTTTTTCCGGTAATGAGTTTTTCGCCCAGATGCCAGCCTTGATCGGACCAAAGCACCACGATGGTATTGGTATATTGGCCGGAAGCCTGCAACGCATTGACCAGCCGGCCGATCTGGCTATCCATAAAACTAGTCCCCGCGAGATAGGCGCGCACGAGCGGTTTCCATTGATGATTTTTTTTCAGCCAGCCCAGCCGGGGTTCCGGAAGATCCCAATGCAGATACCAGGAAAAGCGCGGCGTATCGTCCCGGTCTTGATACAACACAGGTGGCAGCACGATTTTATCCTCCGGAAAAAGGTCGAACCATTTCTGCGAGGCGAAAATTGGCAGATGGGGCAACCGGAAGCCGACGGCGAGGAAAAATGGCCGGTCTTTCGGCAAAGTGGCCATCTGAGCAATCGCGTTGTCCGCAGTAATCCAGTCGCAGGAACGGGAATCAAGGAGCGGATACACGCCCCAGTCCACCGCCTTCATATTGGAGGGGGTGTGGACGAACTTGCGCCCGGGCACCGGCATGCCCGGCGCCGGTCCAAAAACGGCAAACTCATTGGTCCGGTCGGCAGCCGGAATCGCACCATCATGATACACCTTGCCATAGCAGGCGGTGAAGTACCCCTGCTGCAAGAAATATTGCGGCAGCATTATCCAATCCCGCAACACCGGCGATTGGCGTGGACCGGGCCGAAGCCCATAGATGCCGGTGGTAGAGGGTCGCAGCCCGCTGAAAACGCTCGTGCGCGACGGATTGCAGAGCGGTGCCTGGGCGTGAGCATTGGCAAAGGCGGTGCCTTGCGCGGCCAGGGCATCCAGGCAGGGCGTGCGGGCCTGAGGCTGGCCGCCGAGATAGCCGACCCAATCATTGAGATCGTCAATCACGATCATGAGCACATTGGGATGAGCTGGAGGGCGGCTCGCAACCGACTTGTCGCCATTCGTCAGCGGGTCCGCCACACACGCAGCGCCGGCAAACCCAAAGGCAAGCAAAAGCAGTGCGCCAATTTTTCTAGTATGGCTCATGAAATTAATCAAGCGCGCCAAAGTGCCAGATTTGCGGCTTAGCAGCATGACCCCGCAATTCGATAGATTGGATTTCCACGCCGGCGCAGGCTTTGCCCGGATGGATGCGAAGATGAACAAGGCGGTCGGCAACCGGTAATTCAATTTTAACTTCCTGCCAATCAGATGTAGCCGGCCAGTTAAAGTTGGCAGAGTTTTCCGGAGCAAATTCCCCGGTGGTTTTTGTCCGCCACGTCAGCGAACCAGCTCCGCCTTGAGTCGCGCGCAGACGCATCACGACCGTCACCGGACCGGGAACATTCAGGCCGGCATGAGTGAGAAACGCCCCCGCATTTTCTGGCGTAAGAACCAGCGCGCCGGCTTTGACCGCCATGGTGCCGGCACGATACAACCAACCTTGAACGCCCCCAACCGCAGCAGCCTTCGCGACGCCTTTTTTCGCATTGTCCAGATGTCTGCCGTAAGCGGTACTATTGATGGTTTTGTCCACATGCGCGGCATAAAATTCATTATCCGCCTTATTATCGGCGATTGCCGGACCGGGCGGTTTCAAGGAGTCGCACCAAATCTTCAATTTTGCGTCCAAGCGCGCGACGATGTCAGGATGATCCCGGATAAGATTTTTCAGCTCGCCCTCCGGCTGGGTGACATCGAAAAGATAGCTTTCGTTTTTGCCGAGGTGAATCAGCTTCCACGGATATTCCAAAACCGACGATTGCGAGCGCCAGCGCCAGTAGAGATAGTCGTGCGGCGCATTTGGTTTTTCGCCTTTGAGATACGGTAGGAGGTTAACGCCGTCCAGCTTGTCATCGTGAGGCAAGCCAGCCAGAGCCACAGCCGTCGAAGCAACATCGAGATTGATCACCGGCCAGTCATACACTTTTCCTGCGGGCAACATGCCCGGCCAGGCAGCGACAAACGGCGTGCGCACGCCGCCATCCGTAAGCATGCCCTTTTCGCCGATAAGCGGCAAATTTAACGAGCCATTCCACGCTCCGGGATGCAGCGGTGCGCCATTGTCGCTGATGCAAAAAATCAACGTGTTGGTTTCCACCCCCATCGCTTGCAGGCGGGCGCGAAGTCGCCCCACGCCATCGTCCATTGCAGCAATCATGGACAGCGCCTGGCGGCGTTCCAGGGGCAGGTTCGCCGGGGTTCTGGAAAACCACGGTTCGGGCGATTCGAGCGGCACGTGCGGGGCGAAAAAAGCGACGTAGAGAAACCACGGCAGCCCGGGTTTGACCGCGCGACGATCGAGAAAACTCAGAGCCGCCTCCGTCTGCACGGCAATGCGAAAACGGGTATCCTCCACGGAGTGCGGCGCGTCGGCGAAGGGCTGGCCACCTAAATCGTGCGAGGCCCAATAGCGATTCATGGTTCCACAGAAATACTCGTCAAACCCCACATTCGGCGGCAAATGACCTTTTTGAGAAACCGCATCTTCAGTGCCTTCGCCAGCGAGATGCCATTTACCAACTTGGCCAGAAATATAGCCCGCAGCTTTTAATCGTTTGGGAATGGTCAATTCATCCAACGGCAGCGGGCCTTTATTATTGTCTTCGACGCCGAATTTCTGCTGATAACGACCGGTAATCAAACCGGCGCGCGACGGCACACACTGCGGCGCGCTCACATAACCGCGAAAAAAGCGCAAGCCATCGGCGGCAAGTTTGTCCAGGTTCGGCGTACGAATATCCTGGTCCACTCGTTGCGCGCCCAGATCGGCCCAGCCGTGGTCATCGGTGTAAATGACGAGGATGTTGGGTTTGGCTGGTCCGGCAGATAGCAACGGATTCACTGCGGCTAGAAACAGCAGCAGCAGTGCACCATAGTTTGATCGCTGCTTTTTCATTTTGTGAGTAGTGATGATTTCAGGCACTTATTCTTTATCCTCAGAGGCGGCCTGCGATTTGGCTTCCACTTGCTGGGGACCACCCGGCGCGGGAAACACTTGCGCATGATCCGCCCAAACGGCCCATTCTAGCTGGAGCTGTTTTAGTGCATCCGGATGCACGGCGGCAAGGTCGTGTTGCTCGGTACGG
>CAISVF010000430.1 GCA_903888765.1 uncultured Verrucomicrobia subdivision 3 bacterium
CGTCAGTTTTGGCGGAGTAACTGCCGCTTTCAGCCGGGATTCCGGCAGCCAACTCACAGCCGTAGTTCCCACCAATGCCAGCTCCGGGCTGATCAGCGTCACAACGCCGGCGGGAACGACGGTCAGTTCAAACTTCTTCACGGTGCTGAACCCCGGTGCTGGCGTCTATTCAGGGGTGTTGGCTGGCTGGGACGTTAACGGTTTGGCTGGCGGTTTAAATAATTATGGAGCTTCCCCATTCATGCCCGCCACCAATGCACCCAATTTGATGGTCACCGGGTTGACGCGCGGGGCGGGCGTTAAACAGAGCGGAACCGCCGCTGCTGGCGGTTGGGGCGGAACCGGCTTCACGAGCGCCGGGGCGGCCAATGCCATCGCCGTGAACCAGTTCGTCACCTTTGGTTTGACAGTCAGCAATGGATACACTCTTTCGTTCGCCAGCGTGGCCCGGTTCGACTATTTCCGGTCGCCATCCGGGCCTACGAACGGGCTGCTACAATACCAGGTTGGCGGCGGCCCGTTCACCGACCTTGCCAATCTTACCTATTCCGCAGTGAGCAGTGGAGAGGCCATCGGAGTCATTGACCTCTCGGGTATTACGGCGCTGCAAAACGTCGGTGCCAGTACCCCGGTAATTTTCCGGATCGTGAATTTTGGCGGCACCAGTTCCAGCGGCACCTGGTATATTTACAACACAGCTGGAACCTTGGCCAATGATCTGGCGATTTCCGGTACGATAAAGCCGGTCTCACCCGCTGCCACCACTTTGGGGCTGCGATACTTAAGCAATCAGCAGTTTCAGTGCACCGTAGCCGGAACTGCCGGCTCCATCTATATCCTCCAAGCCACAACCAATCTGAATTCTCCGTACTGGGTTTCCTTGCTGACCAACACGGCACCTTTTACCTTTACGCAAAGCAACGTCATTGACCTCCCTCAGCGTTTCTATCGGGGTGTGACACCATGAAAAAGCCCCGACTCCAGATAAGAGAGCTAGCACATGCTTCCCGTTAGAACACTTCATTTTCTAATGTGTCCGAGTGAAAGCAAAGTTCCATTGATTGCGTCGTCGTGTCCCCAATTTTGTTATCAGTAAAATTATAACCTTTCATTAATTCCTCGCTGAGCGAAGCTTTTCTGCTCGCAGTTGTCCGCATCCGGCAGCGACATCTATACCCCGGAGCTGACGAATTGTGCTTGGGATATTCGCTGCTTTAAGCTTTTTCTGAAAACCTTTCGCTGCTTCCAGCGAAGCAACTCTTCCCTCGAAGCCATCGGTTGGGTTGAGGGCAATCAAATTCACGTGCGCTGCAAACCCGGCCAGCAGTGTGCCTAGTCGGCTAGCCTGCTCGATCGTGTCGTTTTTGCCGGCGATTAAAGTCCACTCAAAAAAGATGCGTCGCCGGGTTTGTTCCTGATACTGGCGACACGCATTCATCAGTTCGGGAAGTGGCCAGCGGCTGCTCACAGGTACCAGTGCTGAACGCTCCGCTTCGGTAGCCCCATGCAAGCTGACTGCGAGATTATATGGGCGTCGTTCGGCCGCCATTCGCAGGATGCCTGGCACAACGCCCACCGTGCTGATGGTGATACGGCCGGGCCCGAGGTTTAGCCCGCCGCGGTCGGAGATGATTTCCAGCGCTTTCATCACGGCGTCGTAATTGTGCAGCGGCTCTCCCATGCCCATGAGCACCACATTTCGCAGGCCTTTATAGCCGGTGGCCTTCAGGACGAGTTGTGCATGACGAACCTGTGCCACGATTTCTCCGGGCTGCAAATGCCGCACAAAACCCATCTGCCCGGTCGCACAAAAGACACAGCCCATCGCACAACCGACCTGTGTGCTCAGGCAGGCAGTATGGCGTTTGTCAAACCCCATTACCACGGTTTCAATCGTTTGGCCGTCAGCCAGACGGAGGAGCAATTTGCGGGTCAAACCGTCCGTGCTGGCGATATTGGCAGCTTCGGCGGGAGGCGTGATAGAAAAGTGACGGCCTTCGCCCAATCGCGCAACCAGCCAG
>CAISVF010000431.1 GCA_903888765.1 uncultured Verrucomicrobia subdivision 3 bacterium
GGCGTGGTCACACGGTCGTCATTCTGAACCTGACTCCGGTGGCGCGGCGGGAGTATCGGGTCGGGGTGCCCTCTGCCGGGCAATGGCAGGAAGTTTTGAACAGCGACGCCGGTATTTACGGCGGCAGCAACACCGGCAACGCCGGCGGCGTGCTGGCCACCTCCGTGCCGCTCCACGGGCAATTCCATTCCGCCCCCTTTTTCCTGCCACCCTTGAGCGTGGTGGTGTTTCAGGCCAGGGCATAATTGTCAATTGCCGCCTCAGCCTGTCATTAAATGTTGAGGAACCAGCACAGGGCAGCCGCAGCTAAATTCTCCTTTAAATTCGGGCCAAACGAGCCAATTGCAAAACCCTGTAGGAGCCGAGGTGACGAGGCTCAAATTAAAGCCATGTTAGAGACTGCCAACGAACGGCAAAGGCGCGTCACTCCGTACGCGCCGGGGCAGGTTGCAAGCAGAGACGGTGCGCACGGAGGTCTTGGCAGACGGTCACGCGCCCTGCACAACAGCAGAGCGAGTTCATTGGCCTCATGCCGCTCCGCTCTGGGGCTTAGATTCTCCTTACGTCGGTTCCTGCATTTCGGGTGGGCAATGCTCGCCATGTTTCGGGGAGTTCTCTTCGAGCAAGGGCAGAGGGTGAGCGTCCTATTTCTTCGAACGCAGCCAATTAAAATTTCCACGGAGGTAAGCTTATGAAACGCAATTTTTTGATGGTATCACTCGTGCTGGCCGTTGCCGGTGCCTGGCTGTTGTGGCCGCATGACCGCACACCGGTGCCCCCGGCCCTCCGATCTCAATCCATTGCCACGCTGGTCTATCCCGCCTCGGTTGCCCCAACCGCCGCCGCTGTCATCGCCGCTCCGAAAACGGTTTCCACCCTGAACACCAACCCGCTGGCCTTTCGTCTGGCCAACACCCCGAAATCCATCGACCAGTTGCTCGGTGCGCATCACGCCATTCTCCTGCAAAATGCATTGATTGACACGGATGCCCGCTTGACTTTGGCCATCCCTGCGCATTTGAAGGCCACCGCCAATCCCGGGGCTTACATCGTTCAGGCGCGTGGCCTGGTGGACGCGCATTTTCGTAGCGTGCTGGCAGCCGCCGGAGCGGAGATCGTTAATCACATTCCCAACAATGCCTATTTAGTCCGTGTTTCTCCCGGCGGCGCGGCGCGTCTGCTGGGCAATGTCTTGGTGCAGTCCGTGCTGCCCTATGAGCCTTATTTCAAACTGCAACCCTCGCTGCTGAGCCTGGCGGTAAATGCTTCGCCCTTGCCGCCTGGCATGGCCTTGAATCTGGGCTTGTTCGCCGGCGACGCCACCGCCGAGCAACAGGTGACCCGGCTCGGAGCAAAAATCATCGGGCGTGATCGTTCAGCCTTCGGCCCTGTGTTGCGGGTGCTGGCTCCGGCGGATTGGACGACCCTGGCTCAGTTGCCTGGTGTGCAGGTGGTGGAACCGGCCCGGCAGCGGGTAATGGCGAATGACCTTTCGCGGGTGACGCTGGGCATTTCTCCGGACACCATCAGCAGCTCCACCTATTTCGGTCTTTCCGGCTCGAACGTGCTGGTCGCGGTGAACGATACGGGCATTGACGCGGATCATCCGGACTTTACCTTGAATCGCGTGCTGGGCTTGACGCCGGTGGACCTGACCGATACCAACGGCCACGGCACGCACGTCGCGGGCATCATTGCCGGCAATGGCAGCAGCAGCACCAATAATCTGGATGTCGGCTCGCTTGCGGAAGGCTCCGTTTCCGGTGCGGATTTCCGGGGCAAGGCTCCCCTCGCCACCCTGTTTTCCATGAACAGTGGCCGGTCCGATTATTCCTTGCAGACCAATGCCGCCATGATCGGGGCCTTGATTTCCAACAACAGTTGGGACAACGGTAACGCGGATTACGATCTGGCCGCCGCAAGTTATGACGCCGCCACGCGGGATGCTGTGCCCCTGGCACCCGGCTCGCAGCCGGTGCTCTTTATTTTCCCGGCGGGCAATGGTGGCTTTGGCAACAACGACGGCGCGGGCGGCAGCGGGGACACCATCATGTCGCCCGGCACGGCCAAGAATGTGATCACGGTGGGCGCGCTGGAGCAGTTGCGCAATATTACCAATATCGTCACCACGATCACCGATGGCGTGACCAATCAAAGTGCTCATTGGCAGCCTTGGACGGATTCCAGTTCGCAGGTTGCCTGGTTCTCGTCGCGGGGCAACGTGGGCATTGGCACGGAGGGCAGTTACGGTCGCTTCAAACCGGATGTCGTGGCGCCGGGCACCTTTGTGGTTTCCACTTCCAGCCAGTTCAATCACGAGTGGGATACCAATGCCTATTATAATCATGGGACCAATGCCCAGCAGACCACCTATTTGGATCAAGTGGTCTCTTCAAATAATCTGGTGTACTATAATGTATCGGTGCCGCCGAATGCCATCAGTGTGAACATCGCCATCACCCCGAACCGGCATTCTCCCACTCCCTTTCCCAATCTGCCGCTGTATGCCCAGCAGTCCGGGCCGCCGGATCCGGTGAATGCCTTCGGCAGCATTGATATCGTGTCTTACCAGAACAGTCTGGCAGTTCCGCCCGGTGGTGGCGCGGTTGCTTTTCCCGGCATTGCCGGCAATGGCTTTAATTTTGCCGTGGATTGTACGAACAGCGGGGTCGTTCATTATGACCTGTATGTGTCGGTAACCCTGACGAATGACGTGGGCGATTTGTATGCCGTCCTCGAAGGCATGAATGACCGTCTGGGTGGCTATTACCGTTATGAAACCGGCACGAGTATGGCGGCGGCCGCCGTTTCCGGCATGCTGGCGCTGATTCAGGATTATTTCACCAACACCCTGCACCAGACTCCCAGCCCGGCCTTGCTCAAGGCCATGCTCATCAATGGCTCGCGTTCGGTGGGCGGCAATGCGCTGGCCTTTACGAATGGCGTCAATCTTCAGGGCTGGGGCATGCCCAATATTGCCAATTCGCTGCCCTTGAC
>CAISVF010000432.1 GCA_903888765.1 uncultured Verrucomicrobia subdivision 3 bacterium
CCTTCGATGCCCTTGGCGTGCATGGCTTCCAAATCTTTAGTGATGGCTTCGGGCGAAGTTTCCACGCGCAGCCACATCCAGAAAACCCACGGCCGAGCTGAGGGCGGTGGCTGGACGAAGCCTTGGTCCAAGTTGACAATTTCGCCTGCGTTGGCATTGACCAGCAGCGCCAAACCAGCGAGCCAGCAGGCCACTTGGTTAATTTTGGTATTTTTCATAAGCCTAGGTTGCGAAATCTAAGACGTTTCGCTCCACGAACTAGTTGCATCCAAGGTTACCGGACCGGGCATCCGGGTGAGCCCTTTGGGCAACCCAGCTAAAATCCGGAGAGCTTACGAACATAAATTTGGCGGATATGAATGGTGACGAGGTAGCGCAGGGCGTCGGCGGGATCATCGCCGCCAGCCCCCTCCTCGTTGATGTTGGACTTCAAGACATCGCCGGGGCGGTCGGGATCGTGCTGTAAAAAGGGCAGGCAAGCGATCAGGCGGGTGCAGCGGGGATGAATGAACAGCGTGGGCGGGAGGCCGGCGTCGGGATCGCCAAGGTGCTGAGCGATGGCGGACCAGCCGGTCACGCGATCCATGTTAGCGGGCTTCAAGGACAGACCGAGTTCACGGTATTGGCGGGCGACAGAATCGCCGCTGCTTTCGCTGCCGAAGGCATCGGAGCCGGCAACAAATTTGGTGAGGGTCCGCCGCTGCTGCCAATGGAGCCAGAGGTTCTCGCGTTCGGTGCAGGCATTCGGGAAGCGGGCCAGGAGATGTTCGCGGAGATGATCCCGGGAACAAAAAACATCGTTGCGGGCTAGCATGGCCTTGATGGCCTGAGCATGGCGGGAGGGAATCCAAAAGCGCTCGACGTGCTCATCCAGAACATGGATGGTGCCGGCCGCATCGCGACAGCCGAGGAGGACGACGGTGGGATGGGTGTAACCGTAATCCATGGCGGCGAACCAATCAACGCCGGAAGGCGACTTAAAATCTTCTTTGAGGACATGGAGGCGGGGCGAAAAATTCCGGAAATACTGGCCGGCGGCAAAGTTCCAGCGCCCCTCATACCACGCGTCATACTGCCAGCCGGTGAGACGGGCGAGGTCGGCCTTGTAACCGGGATTGATAAACGCGTTGTCGCCCACGCGGGCGGGGATGAAGCGGGTATCGGTCTCACGGCCGGACTGATGGGGGACGATGAATTTTTCGAGATACCACTGATGACCGACGCCGCCGGGATTGGTGGTGGAATAAATCCGCGGACGCCAGTCCGGCTTGCTGGTGCGGCCGCAGGTGGAGATGTCCTCGTATTTGCGGAGGGTAAGCTGGGTGGCTTCTTCGAGGCCGATGACGTCGTATTCGAGGCCGAGGTAGCCATCAATATCTTTTTCACACTGGTAATGGCCGAGGACGATGCGGGATCCGTTGGCGAAGGTGAGAATGCCGCGCGAGGCGTTGAACTCGTGGGGCAACCGGGCGAAGAGGCGCTGGCGCAAGGTTTCGAAATTTTCGAGGTTGGATTTGCCGACCTTGCGGAGGAGGAGGCAGTTGAGACCGACGCGGCGCTGGCAATCATCGGCCCCCATCTGGGCAAGGAGCCAGTGGGTTTTGCCGCCGCCGCGAGCGCCGCCGTAGCCGACGGCCCGCGGCCCATCAGGCTGGTCGCAGAGCCGGGCGGCGGCACAGGCGGCGAGCTGAC
>CAISVF010000433.1 GCA_903888765.1 uncultured Verrucomicrobia subdivision 3 bacterium
AGGTTGGTATTATCAGTAAACTCCAGATACTGATAATTGGTCATAGCCGCGCCAGCGGTGTACGTCCACGCATCCCCGTTGACTCCATACGGGTTCCCAAACTCATTCATGATGATGGTGATGTTGGTATAACCTGGCGGAACCGTGATGGTCATGGTCACCGGCACCGTGTTCTGGGCACCGGGACCGGAGGGAACGTTATTGGTAAACCCGGTATCATAGATGAAATCCGGCGACCCGATATAATAATTGGCCGCATTGGTGCCGCCGTAGATCGTCATTTCATCCGGCACGGTGTAAAAGTTATACGTGATCGGCACTTGAATGCCAGTAATCGGAACGGCGAGATAATTGGTATTGGGAGCCTTGCCACCGGTGGCCGAGGTGGTAATCACGTTGGTGTAAATAAACACACCGCCGGCACCGTTGGTATCCCAGGTGCCTCGATTTTCCATCAGCAAGGCCCGCTGACCGGTCGGGCTGACGAGCGTGAAGGTCAGGTCCGAAATGCGCGGCGTGGTGACCACCAGCCCGATGTTCACGGAGGCAATCAAATTGGTGGCCGCCACAAAAACCCCCGGATCCACCGTCACCGCATCATCCAGCAAGCCCTGGATACCATTGGTGGTGGAGTAGTTATATACATCGTTGACGGAGGAGGCGATGCCCAACGAATCCGATAGCAACACCGTCGCCGTCTGACTGGTACTCGGATTGTAAATGCCGATGAAATACTGGCCGCTCGCCAACGGCGGTCCGATGGAAATGGTGTTGCCCGGCGGCACCCCATTCGTCAAATCCGCCCGCTGATCGTAATCCGTGAGGGTGGGATCGTTGCCCAGTTTTTCGTACATCTGCAACGGCGGCGAAATGGTCGGGGGCAGATTGGTGGCATAAAACGTCAGATTCGTGTACCCCGGCGGCACATCCACATAATCAATAAACCAGCCACCCGGCGGAATCGTCACAATGACACCGGGCCGCTTCAGATTGCGATGCGGCTGGATTTTGAGGGTCAACTGACTCACCCGACCGGACATGCCGGCGGAGTCGTCCACTTCATTCAGGATCCACGGCCCGAGCACCGACTTGCCCCGGAAATTCAGCAGGCTGCCCGGCCCGGCTGTGTTGGTGGTGCCAAAGACGCGATTACGGCTGTCGTCATAAACGCGCGGCGGTTTTCCAAAGGTGTTCCCGAGACCATTATGATTATTCAGGACGGCATAGGCACCTTTGAAGGAGAGAGTGCCAAGCAAATCGCCGAAATTCAGATGCTCGTCCAGATTGGTCACGGTCACCTTCTGGGCCACCATTGGATAGATGGCCAGGGCAAAAATATTCGTCACCCCGGGATGCGCATTATTGCCATCGGGAATGGGCACGGGGAGCAACATGCCGTTCACAATCTGGTTGCCATTCTGATCCAACATGCTGAAGGGCGTGGAAGTGAAAATCGGCAGGAAGGCATATTCCGAGGCCATCCGGTCCTCGGATTTCACCCCGACGTAATACACCGTCCCCGGCGAGGAATTGGAATACACGACAAATTCCGTCCCGCCCTGCCCCAGCGAGGCACCGCTATTGGCCGCCCCATAGAGGCAGTTGGAAATCGCCACGGGATTCAAATTCGTCAGCGACGAATCCGTACTGACATAGAGGTCAATATCCGCCTCCGGCCGGGTGGCATTGGCCGCGCTGTCCGCAAACACGCCCATGCGGGGAATGGATAACGTGTAGGAATCAAAGGTGATGAAGGCGGCATTGGTGACGTCCGCCGAGGTTCCGGTATTGGTCACCACGTAGAAATGCCATTGGTTGATCTGGCCAATGGTGACGAGTCCGTTCGGCCCCCAAACCGTGTTATTCCCCAGCGGCAAACCATTGGTCCCGAGCAAGGGCGAGGAAGCCCCGGCAAATTGGTTATACAACGGCGTGTTGGTGCTCTGAACAAAGGTGATATTCTGATCTGCCGTGGGATTGCTGGAAACACCACCGTTCGCGCCATCCGCCACGGTGATCGCATCCGGCACCGTCTCAGCGCCCACACAGGAAATCACCAGGGCATAATCCTGAACCACGTTGTTCGTATGCGCCGTAATGGCATTCACGTTCACATCCCGGCCCACAACGGTCACGGAATAGCTCCCTGCCAGAAGCGGCGGTAAAATGATGTTTTCCACATTGTTGATGCTGTCCAGATTGGGCGGGTTATTGGTATCCCAAGCCTGGTTGTAACCGACATCCACCGCAATATCGTTCCCCACATACACATCGCCGGTATCCAGATTCGTGATGATGAGGTCCAGATTATTGACGAGTTTGATGGCGGCGGACGGATCGCCGGGAGGATCGGTCCACACCAGCGTGGCCTGCAGATTCAAATATTGAGCATCGGAATTGGTATTCAGCGTGACGATGTAAGTATGCGAATCACCAGTGGCAAGGGCCGTCTGCGGATTCTGGTCGGCAAAAAACAAGGTCGAATTGGTGCCGATGGCGGCGGTCAGGTTCGTCAAGGGCAGCGAATTGGCAATATTGGGCATGCCCCAGCCCTGAAGATTGACGCCATTCGTAAAGGCCAGCGCATTGCCGCCCACCGAACGCGAGCCGTTGATGAGCATGGCCTTGAGCAATGCCGGGCTGGGAGTCTGGTGCAGGGTGTTGGTGAAATAATCCTGAATCAGCGCCAACATGCCGGAAACGGCTGCCGCCGCCATGCTCGTACCGGTTTCATAACGATAATAGCCACCCAGACGGTCATTCATGCCTTCGAGGACGGCATACAAATCGCCCACATCATTCGTCAGGGTCACCGACACATACAGGTCATAATGTACGACTCCGCTATTCGTACAATCGACGGCAAAATTAAAGCCATTGCCG
>CAISVF010000434.1 GCA_903888765.1 uncultured Verrucomicrobia subdivision 3 bacterium
CCCAAGTTGGCGAACGTGATCGAAGCGGTCGAAGCTCAATTTGCCCGGTGGTCCGAGCCAAACGCCGAACTGGCTGCTATCTGCCGTTTGTAATCCGCAAAATATTATGGCGCTATGTATAACGAATGAGGATAGCGCGGCTTACGCCCGGGCGATTGCCTTGCTGAAACCGCCGGCACGGCGCTGGAGTTCGCAGCGACGGAATACGCGGCGGAGATATGGGCAAGACGGACGGTCTTGGGGCCGGTCAATTGTGGTTGCGCGCCCAGAGGGCGTTAGGATCTGTGCTGGTGAGATACCAGCCACCGGTGCTGTTGCGACTGGTCTCGACGTGGGCGTCCATGAACAGCCAGTTCACCCGCTTCGCATGACGCGGAATTGAAAGCGCGTCGCCGGTCGGAAAATTAACCGTATCCGAAGGCGACCGGAAATAGCTGCAGCCGCCGCCGTAATAGGCATTCAAAGCCGCATCATAAGCTGAATCCGGCATCCAACTATCGGGCCCACTGCGCAGGCTGCCAACCGTGACGGCACCCGCATCCGCCCAACCAATGCACCGGGAAGGGATGGAAACCTGAAGCTGCTTCAAAGGTGTGGCCGGGGTTCCGTTGTTCCAAATTCTCCCTATTTCGGGATAATTAATGCCCAGCCCCAGCATGTGATTGGTGGCCTTGCTCCCGCCGATGCTCTTGATTCCGAGATTGATCAGCGACGGGCAGTCAAACGCGCTGTAGGTTTTCATATAACCGCCCATCCGCAACCGATCCGGCCAGAAAATGGCATCTCCATTTTGGACAATCCAACTGGCATCCACAGTGATTGTGCCAGCCAATCCGTTGATATAAAGCGGCACAATCTGCCCCTGATTGTCATCGCTATACATGGTTTGGGCGATGCCGACCTGCTTCAGATTGCTGACGCAGGCAATGGACTTGGACTTGTCTTTGGCCTTGGACAAGGCGGGCAGCAACATCGCCGCCAGAATGGCGATGATGGCAATAACCACCAGCAGTTCAATCAGCGTGAAACCACGGACCGGCCGACGATGCCCGCCCCGGTGAAGATGCGCGTTGTTCATAATTCAAGGCAACCTGGATTGGCGTGAAATCAAGGCACGCGGATGCGATAGAAGCGCTGGGGCATGCCAGGGCTTACTGCATTGGTATAATTCATCGCCCCGCCAGCGCCAAAGGCCTGACCAGTCGCACTAGTGGTCCAGTTCGCCAGCGGAGCGGTCAGATTCGTCGAGGTGAGCACGGTATAAGAACCGGCACCACCGCTGCCGGTGATAACCACGCTGTTTACGCCGTTAAGGTTGACGATTTTGGCCACCACATTGGTCGGGGCCACGGAGGAAACAATACCAGCGCCAACATTGTAAATCGCCTGGACGGCGGCGGCAGAGAGGGGATGATCAAAGACCGCCACCTCATCAATGCTGCCCGGGAAGAAAGCGGTGTCAAATCCGGATTCCGAGCTCGTCGGATAAGTCACGTTCTTGCCTATGCTAAACAGGTTCGTATTGGCGAAGGCGGTGCCGGCCGTCGCCGTGCCCACCACTTGACCGTTCAGATAGACGGTGGTGGTATTATGCGTCGCATCGGCGACCACGGCGACATATTCCCATTGTCCCGGCGCGAAACTGTTCGTGACAAAGATAGTGCCGCTGATGCCGTGCGAGAAGAAGTATAAGTTCGTGCCGGTGACCGGGCCGTAGAAGCCCAATTCCACCATCTGGGCCTGCCCAAAGAGCGAGGTGCGGGCCTGCGGATGGCTAAACGGATCCGCGCTGACCGGATACTGACCCGGATCCAGATTGAACCAGCCCATGATGGTATAATTGGTGCGGTTGTTGAAGAGCGACACCGTGGAAGCATAGCCCTGACTGGAGCCATCCAGGAAGGGAGCCGTATTGGTGCTTTCAAAGCCGGGGAACGAGGTGGGCCGCGGACCAGCCTGAAGCGCTGCGGCCAACGGGTCGTAAACATTATTAACGCCAACAGAATCTAACGCCGTGGTGCTTTCGCCATCGTTGAAGCGCCAGTATCCGATTGGGCTGTCGCTCAACACGGTGGCCACATATTGGGGCGTATTCGCCGGCAGTACGGTAAGGATAGCCGTGCCGTCACTGACGGCGCCTCCGGCGGAATTGGTCGCCGTGAGCACATAGGTGCCGGCTTGCGCCAGTTGCAGGTTGGTCAACACCAGGCTGGCATTGGTGGCACCGTTGATGGGAACACCGTTAAACTCCCATTGCAATTGGGCAACCGGGCTGGCCACCACGCCTGCCGAGAAGACGGCCGTGCCGCCCACATAACGTGTCAGGCTTACCGGCTCCGGATTAATCGTCGGGGCCAAGGTGCCCACCACGAGGCATAGGCCAAAGCTATTGATTTGCAACGAAGGCGTGCCCGCAGCCCCTCCGTCAGTCACGGTTACCGAAGCGGGGAGCGACCCGGTGATGGTCGCCGTGGCGGCGTTCGTGATGATGGGGTAAATGCCGTCAGCCAACTGTCCGCCGGTATTATCCACCACCAGGGTGGTTAAGCTGGAAAGCGTCAGCGTGCCACTGGCAACATAGAGCGCCGGCGTGCCGGCGGCGAAAGAGAGCGACACGGTGCCCGAACCGGTATTCAAACTGCCTTTCAACGTGCCGGTGCTGGCGGCGTTGTTGCTCAAGGTCTGGCTAATGGCCAAAGTGGGTGGCAAGCTCAGACCGGAAACGTCGAAAGTGGCACCATTGTTGATGCTGATCAGCGAGGAATTGGCAATTGAGCCATTGTTTCCGAGAGACAGGGTGCCGGCATTAATATAGGTCGGGCCGGTGTAGGTGTTGGCGTTCGAGAGAGTCAACGTGCCCGCCCCCAGCTTGGTCAGGCCGCCGTCGAACGCGCTTCCGAGGGCCGGATCACTCTGCAGCGCCGCAGTTATCATGTAAACGTGGCCACCATTGTTGGAGGTATCAATAATCGCGCCGTTGGTGCTGACGTAGGCGTGGGTCACGCTTTGAAACCAATTAGCGGGGATGCGGTTTGGATTGCGCGTGCTGATGCCCAGGGTGCCGCCGTTAAAGTAAAACAGCGACGTGCCTGCTCCATCGGGATAAACCTGGTCCGTCAAAAGCGTGCCACCGGACAAGAGATTGATGGTGCTATTACCACCGGAGCCAACGCGCAATACGTAGGTATCAACCTTGCCAGTGCCAGAGACTGTGAGCGCGGCGGCGCTGGAGAAGCCAGGCATGAGTTCGAGCCCGCAGCCAAAGGTGCCGCCGGAAATGGTAATCTGGCCATTGCCATAAACATAGGAAGGGCAATTTATCGTGCCGCCGGACTGCGAGAAGGTGGCTCCGCTGTTGATCGTCAAGGCGGGACTGCCAGCGGTGTTATTGAAGGTCAAGCCACCGCTTTGCAGGGCCATGGTGCCGCCGGAAACCGTGCAAGCTGCGGTCGCGGTCAGCGCCCCGCCGCCCACGCTGTCTGCCACCGTGCCGTAGCCGTTCAAAGCCGTAAAACTTTCGGTCTGTCCCGCCATGTCAAACGTGCCGCCCGCCATCGTGACGGTGACGCCCGCAGCAATCTGATCGCCGCCGGAGCTCAATTGCAGCGTGCCGTTGGTATTGACCGTAGTGGCGCTGGACAGCGCTGGACCGGTTGAACTATTCAGAATTAATGTGCCGCCCTTGATAGCTGTGCCGCCGGTGTAGTTGTTCGCGCCGGTTAGGGTGAGCGTATTGGTGCCGGTCTTGGTCAACCCCGTCGCGCCCGCGATGGCCGCGCCGCCGAAGACATAAGTTTTGGCAAAATTGTTTACGGTCACATTGCCCGGGGTGTGATCCACATCCAAGTTCACGTTGATCGTGCTGCCGCCACTATTGGTATCATCAAACGTCACCGGGTCGTTTTCGGCATAAAACGCGGGGGTGCCACCGAAGAGCAGCATCCAGTTCTGGGTTGCCGTGTCCCAAGTCCCGTCACCGACCGCCCAACGCAGGGGCGGAATAGTCGTCGACACCACCAACTGCAACTGTTTGGCGGAGGTGTTGTTGACCAGTGAGAAGGTATAGCCGGGCTGGACGGGCAAAGTGCCGGCCACAAAAGTTCCTGCACCGCCCGAACCATACGCAATCAGGACAATGGTGCCGGGGTTCAAGTTCGTGCCGCTGACATTGACAGTAACGGGCCCATTCAACGTCAATGCACCACTATTGGTGACCACGGCGGCCGTGGGCGCTACTGAACCCAAGGTGAAGTTGTTGGTGCTGGGACCAGCCGCAGAACCGAGCGTGAGGCTGCTCACATTCAAAGACTGGCCGAGATTGGCAATTGAGACACCCAGCGTGGCATTGTCAGACACGGCATAGCTGCCGCCTCCCAGGCTGGCCGTGGTCGTGTTTAAAATGCCGTTGGAAACAATGGTGGGGCCGGTATAAGTGTTGGTGCCGGTCAAAATCAACGCGCCGGTGCCGGCCACTTTTTTCACACCACCATCCACGGTGGCACCCAAAGCCGGATCATGCAGCAAGGGTGCGGTGAGGGTGATGGTGTAACTCTGGCTGTCGAAGCGCGCGCCGCCCGCGCTGACATTGGCGGTCAAGTTAGTGGCGGCATTCATAAAAGCGGCTTGCGTGCTGTTGGCCTGGATCAGGCTGCCATTGAAACTAACTACTCCCGGACTAGTGCCGCGATTATTGAACCGGTTCAATAAAATGGTGCCGCCGTTGAGCGCCATGGTCACGTTGCGATTCGTAGGGTCGCCCCAGCTCAGGAAATTAAGATTCAAGGATGCCGTCCCACTGACGGTAAGGTTGCCGGGAGCGGAAAACCCGCAGAGTAATTCGGAGGTGGAACTGAACGTGCCGCCGCTGATGGTCAGGTTAGCGGTGCCGGTGCCGCTGCTGTTGCCGATGGCGAAGTAACTGCCGGAATTCAGCGTGCCGCCAACCTGATTGAACGTCGCGCCGGCCGCGACGCCAAATTGTTGATTCCAGGCTCCGCCCACAGTGACCGTGCCGCCCTGAAGGGCCAGCGTGCCGCCGCTGGCAAACAACGCGCCGGCACTGTTGCCATTCACGCCGCCACCGGCAGTATTGGTCGCGGAAGCGCCGCTATTGGTGATGACACCATAGCCGCTGAATGATCCCACCGTCTCACTTTGCCCCGCCATGTCATAGGTGCCCCCGTTGAGGGTGACGGTGGCGCTGTTGTAAATCTGGTCGCCGCCGGTGCCGCCCAGCTGGGTGAGACCGCCGGTGTTAATGGTCAATCCGGTGCCGATCGCATGAACAGTAGTGGCGCTGGTCTTGGCGAGAATCAGCGTCGCATTGGTCACCATGGCGGCGGCGCCGGCATTGTCAGCGGAACCGCCGAGGGTCACGCCGCCCGAATTGATGGTCACGCTGGGATTGCCTCCCACGTTGGTGATCGTGTTGGTGACCGTGATGCTATCGGTGCGATTGAACGCCAGGGTGGTGCCCGCCGCCGTGACGTTGACCGGGCCGGTGCCAAGCGTGCCGGCGGCATTGGCATTGCCAATTTGCAGAGTGCCGCCGCTGAGGGTGGTGGCACCGGCATAATCATTGGCCGTGGAATTGGCGAGGATGAGGGTGGCGGCTCCCTGCTTGGTGAGGCCGGTGGGACCGCTGATTTTACCCGCGCCCTGGATTAGAAAATTCTTGTTGGTATTGAAGACGGTGACGGTGGCCGGTGAAACGGGAACCGTCAAATTCACGGTCAAATTAGTGGCGAGGTCGTTGATGGTCACCTGATCATTGTCATGATAAACATAGAGCGTGCTGCCGCCGGTTGTATCTACCCAGTCCAGGCCGCTATTAATGTTCCATTGATTGGCTGAACCATCGCCCACC
>CAISVF010000435.1 GCA_903888765.1 uncultured Verrucomicrobia subdivision 3 bacterium
AAATAGGCGCGCACGGCGCTCTTGGTATTCAGCACCAGCTTATTCGGGTCAATTTCAAATGCCTTGCTCTTGGTGTTATTTTTGGTCTCCGGCAACGCCGCACTGATAAACTTGCTCAGGCTGGGTAGCACATTTTGCTGAAAATCCTTGGAACTCGCATCCGAACCACCTTCCATCACTTTGCCAGCGACTTGCAGGCCATAGGCATCTGCCTTGGACTGCAAGGGAGAGACCACGCCACCCGAATTCTGGTTATCCCCCTGCGAATTGTCATCGCTGGATTTAGAATTATCACTGCTTACTTTGGAACTATCGCTCGAACTGACACTCTTTTGGCTCGCGTTATCATCGCCGGAAGAGGACGTTTTGGAATCATCGGCTTGCGCGGTCGCAGCACAGGCAAACACCGCCACGATACCGGCCACCAAGGCCGGTTTGATAAAGTTGTTTTTTGTTTTCATATTTTATTTGGTACTCAGGTTTATTGTTTATATGTTAATCGGACGACATTGATTTAGCAAAGACCGTGCCAAGATTAAACAGCCCCATTTCAATCACCTTTTGCTGGTTTAACACAAATTGCAAACAAATAACATGCAAATGCATTTTAATACAATTGCATATGTTTTGCATTTAATCGGCTTTAGTCTCATCTCCCGTGTCATCGGAATTCAAAATCAGGAGGTTGCTGTCCGGCTCGTGAAGTCTGAGGGAGGCAATATCGTTGTTTTTGGAAAATACAGAAACGAATCTGGCAAAAAACCCGTCGTCGCCCAGACCACGTGCATGTGCAAAATCGTCGTCCTCATAAACTTCCTCCTCAAAAATGACAAATTTCAACTTGCAAATTAACACCGTTGCTGGGGAGGATGGATTGAGGGGCGTTCGCATCCACGGCGATTCAAAGTTTAGACTTTGCCATCAAAATGCTTTCCGCCTTCGTCTTTAAGCTTTCATCCAATTTACTAACGCTGGCAACGTCAACTATAGCCGGACGATTTTACCACTGATTCATTCACGGTCATTCGGCTTGAGGTCGGAGACTGCCGGACTGGGTAAAACCCTTTATTTTTACCAATTTCTGTAAAAATTGGCGAACCGGGTTGGAGATGGCAAAAAAAACGGTTGGAAGCCCTGCCCCTGCTCGACGGGATGTGTCCGCAGAAAATTTTACTGTCTCACTGCCGGGACCCCGTACCCCGAGAGTTGCTCCTTCGGCAGCGCGGCTTTTTATTTGAATCCCACCGCAGAAATGGCATCGTGCGCCCGCCACGGAGGCCCAGTCACACCGACTGCAATGCTTCATGCGCAAAGATTTTTATGTCCCAGCCAACACACAACAGGATTTTGATCATCGTCATCCTCGGCGCGCTCTCGACGATCAGTCCGTTCGCGATTGATATGTATCTGCCGGCGTTTCCGGCCATCGCCGCCGCGCTCGGCACGTCCACGGCCAAAGTTTCGCTGTCGTTGTCCAGCTACTTCGCCGGCATGGCGGCGGCTCAGCTTTTTTACGGGCCGCTGCTGGACCGGTTCGGACGCAAGCTGCCGCTGTATGCGGGCTTGCTGCTGTTCATCGCGGCGTCGGTCTGGAGCCTGTTCGCGCGCAACGTAGAATCGCTCATCGCGCTGCGGTTCGTGCAAGCGCTCGGCGGCTGCGCGGCGGGGGTGGCGGCAATGGCAATGGTGCGCGATTTTTTTCCGGCGAAGGAAACCGCCAAAATTATCTCACTGCTCATCCTGGTCATCAGCGCATCGCCGTTGCTCGCACCGAGCGCGGGCGTGTTTGTCGCCGCGCATCTCGGCTGGCAATGGGTGTTCATCGTGCTCTCGGCGTTCGTGCTTTTGATGCTGGCAGTTTCCGCGTGGGTGTTGCCGGAAAGTCATGAACCCGACCGCAGCATTTCGCTGCGACCCGGGCCCATCCTGCGCAACTACGTCAGCGTGTTGAAAGAACCGCAGTTCCTCACCTATGCGCTGTCCGGCGCATTCGCCTTTCCGGATTGCTCGTTTACGTGGCGAGTTCGCCGATAGTCTTCATGGAAGTGTTTCACGTCAGCCAGCAGCAATTCGGCGCGATCTTTGCCGGACTATCCGTCGGCTTCATCGGCAGCAATCAGATCAACGTCTTGCTGCTCCGCAAATTCACGAGCGAACAGATTTTTCGCGCCA
>CAISVF010000436.1 GCA_903888765.1 uncultured Verrucomicrobia subdivision 3 bacterium
TGGTTCTTCAAAATTCCTGTGATGTAGGCATGCAACTGGCCGCGCTCCCCGTCGCGCAATAACGGTCGGCGTTCCTTGGTGCTGAATACCAAATGAACCACGATATTGGCGAGGGATTGAGACATGAGGTGACGCCCTTACTGGGCTCGGTTAATTTGTGGAATTGGTGAACCCGGGCCTTCGGCCCGGGCTATCACATGACGGGCTTTCAGCCCTGCCGACGCACTTCCGGCCCGGGAGTGACAGGTTGGCTTTGATTTGCAGTTGTTCGATTTTGTTTTCACGTACTAAAACTTCCGGTCGGAAGGCGGTTCTGGTTTTACGGGAGTTGCCTTTGTTTATAACAGCAACGCCTTGATATTTTCCAGCACCTCCGCGCTCTCGGCGTCCAGCGCGGCGATTTCTTCCATGATTTTCTTCGGGGTGCGATGAATGATTTCTTCGCCGCCGGTTGGATTCTTTACCGATAGGTCAAAGGTCGTCTGGTCAATTGTCTTGGCGTCCACGCTCCAGCTTTTGGCGGAATCGGCAAACATCTTTTGCAGTTTCACGAACTCGGCCAGATCGTCGTCGTTGAGCGGATTGGTCTTGCCCAGGTTGCGACCGGGATCGAGCTGGTAATACCAGACCTTGCGCGTTTTGGTGCCTTTTTCAAAAAACAGCACCACCGTTTTCACGCCCGCGCCCTGGAACGTGCCGCCGGGGCAATCCAGCACGGTGTGGAGATTGCAGTTTTCCAGCAGGAGCTTGCGCAGACTCACGGAAGCATTGTCGGTATTGGACAGGAACGTGTTTTTGATGACCACGCCGCCGCGCCCGCCGGCCTTGAGGATTTTGATGAAGTGCTGGAGAAACAGGAACGCGGTCTCGCCGGTGCGGATGGGGAAATTCTGCTGCACCTCGGGCCGTTCCTTGCCGCCAAAGGGCGGATTGGCGAGCACCACGTCGTGCCGGTCTTTTTCCTGAATGTCGGCGAGATTTTCGGCCAGCGTGTTGGTGTGGATGATGTTCGGCGCTTCGATGCCATGCAGAATCAGGTTCATGATGGCGATAACGTAGGCGAGCGACTTCTTTTCCTTGCCGTAAAACGTGCGGGTCTGGAGGACTTGCCAGTCGGCCACCTTGAGCTTGTCCTTGTTCGTCAAATAAACGAACGCTTCGCACAAAAAACCCGCCGAGCCGCACGCGCCGTCGTAGATGCGCTCGCCAATCTTCGGCTGGACGACTTGAATCATGGCGCGGATGAGCGGGCGCGGGGTGTAATACTCGCCACCGTTGCGCCCGGCGTTGCCCATGTTTTTGATCTTGGCCTCGTAAAGATGCGACAGCTCGTGCTTCTCGGTCTGCGAGCGGAAGCGCAGTTCGTCAATGTGGTCAATGATCTCGCGCAGGTTGTAGCCGCTCTGAATCTTGTTCTTAATCTCACCGAAGATTTCGCCGATCTTGTATTCGATGGTGTCCGGCCCGGTGGCGCGGGCCTTGAAGGCCAGCAGATAGGGGAAGAGCTTCTGGTTTATGAATATTATTAAATCATCGCCTACCATCGTTTGGTTGTGGTCAAGTTGGCCGTCCTTGCCCTTGGGCGCGGCCCACGTTTCCCAGCGATAGGGTTTGTCGAGGATGTAGGAATATTTTTTGCCGTCCAGCGCGGCTTCGGTGGCCTTGTCTTCCTCCAGTCCGGCGAGGTATTTCAGGAACAGGAGCCAGGAGGATTGCTCGGTGTAGTCGAGCTCGGTGGTGCAGCCGGCTTCCTTGCGGAGCACGTCGTCAATATTTCTGAAAGCTTGTTCAAACATAAATGTGTCCTTGCGGACGGCTACCGGTCCCACGCCCAGCGTTCCCCGGCGTTTTGGGGTGGTGAAGAATCCGTGGCATGGCCTGCGGGATTTTCGGGTGATTGGCGCGCGGGCGCAAGTGCGAAGTCCTGGTCCTGACGGGTCTTTGCGGACGGCCAATGGGGGCGCGGACTTCAGGCTCCTCAGCGTTCAAAA
>CAISVF010000437.1 GCA_903888765.1 uncultured Verrucomicrobia subdivision 3 bacterium
AGCCGGGCCTGGAATATGCGGCGGAAAAGGCCCGGAAACAAAAACGGCAGGAAAAACAAATGGCGGAATTAGCCACCAACGGGCAGACGTTACCCTTGGTGTATCAAACGCTCCAACGCTGCACCCAGGCGACTGTTAAACTCACTCGCTGGCTGCGCTCCCATTGGCATGATGCCACCTCGCTCCAGCAAGCCCAGCTCTACCTGCGAGCACTCCATGCCAAACTTTAACGCAGAAAGCCCGACGCCAATCTAAAAACCTCTGCTTTTGAAGTCAGTTTTACGGACGAACCAATTGGGTGATTACTTCCTGCATCTTCTCACGGTCCGGCCGATTTATGTACATCATGTGCCCCGCATCAAACTCCGCAAATGACACATTCTTTCGCAAGGCCGGAGCTAGTGCCATGTGATCCAGGCTGTGGCGGATGGTGTCAATCGGGCAGACCAGGTCGCAGCGGCCGCCGAGCACCAGGATTTTCAGGTAGGGATTCTGATTCATCACGGAAGCCAAACGTTCGCTGGCGCTGGGATAATCATTGCGGGCCCCATAATTCCACGGTTGCACGCCGGCCAGCAATTCGTAGGGCAGATCATCCACAAACTTCAACTCGCCGCGCACATACGCATTCATGGCGGCTGAGAACGGACCCATCACCGCCGTGCTCGAGGGGTCAAACCGCGCACCAGAGGCGGAAGGATCGCCATCCCGGCCGGTGAGCCGGGCATCGTACGCGCCCAGGATCAAACCTTCATCGTGTAGCAATTGCTTGCGGAACACAGAACCATCCACCCGCAAATCATAATCCTCAATGAGCGAAGTTTTGAGGCCGGTGAGACGCGCCAGGGTGGCGACGGTTTTCTTGCGGGACTCCGCCGACAGCGACGCGCCTTGCAGCAAAGCGGAAGTGAACTCACCTCGGGCGAACGCGCGCGCCTCGGCGAGGGCGTGGGACAGATCCGCCTGCAAATCCGGCGGCAGCTTTTTGTGGAAATGCGCCGCTGCTGTGTAAGCGGGCAGGATGAGCGCATAGGGCAGGTCGTTGCCGGTGCTGCTGCTGATGGTGCCAAAATCCAGCACGCCGGAAACCAGGATCAGCCCATTCAGATAGAGTCCGTAGCGACTGCGCAAATGATCCGCCAGGCCGGCGGCGCGAAAGACTCCGTAGCTTTCGCCGCAAATATATTTGGGTGCCAGCCAGCGGTCATGGCGCGTGGTCCAGAGCCGGATGAATTCGCCGACCGCATCCAGATCCCCCGCATCGCCAAAAAACTGGTCTGCCTTTTCCTCCTTGGCCGGCCGGCTGAAGCCCGTGGCCACCGGGTCGATGAACACCAGGTCGCTGACATTCAGCACCGAATTGGCATTGTCTGCCAGGCCAAAGGGCGGGGCGGGCTGCGATCCATCCTCATTCATCACCGCGCGGCGCGGGCCAAGTGCTCCGAGATGCAGCCAGACAGATGCCGAGCCGGGGCCGCCGTTAAAGCAAAACATCACCGGCCGCGTAGCGCCGCCAGGGAGATCCAGCCGCGTGTAGGCCGTGTAAAAGACCGAGGCCCGCGCGGTGCCATCCGGCTTGAGGATCGGCAGCATGCCCGTCTCAGCCGCGTAGCGCACGCGTTCGCCGGCAATGGTCACGGTGTTGGTCACGCGCACCGGCGCGTGCGAGGCATCGGGGATTTGGGCCAGCGGCGCGTTGGTCTCGGCCGCCCGCGAAACCGGCACCGCTGCCATTAAAAACAGGGCAAAAATAAATTTCATATCAGGTCCGTGGTTGACTTGGACGCAGCTTAGCCGGTCTGCGTTCACACGCACGGAAATTATTTTTTCAGCCCTCGCCCTGGAGTGCGGAGCCTTGCTCTGCGTGTTTCCTCGCCAGCAGAAGATCTGGAAAACGGCAATCTTTGCAGGTGGCATTGGCCTGTTCACAGAAATCCCGGACAATTTGCATCAAGCCTTGCTGTTCGGCTGCGCTCTTCAGCAGGCGATTATTTTGAGAACCCAGCAGGCGTTGGCGTGCGAGCTTTAAGACGGAGTTATCCTCTGCCGCTGGCCAGGCAAGGTACCTTTTTTCGATCTCACACATGAGCTTGCTGTTGCCGCCTTCCTTTGCCCGGATCCACAGCCAGGGTAGAATCACATTCGCCGCCAGATCGATCACTCGGGCCTCGCCTAGCAAAGGCTGGGGCTTGGCTAGCCGTGCGGATTTGAAAGTCCAGTGCCAGGACCAGTAATCATCATATTCGACCTGCAAAACCTCCTGGAGGGATCTGTTTAGGCTCTTTTTAGCCTCCTCTGCGATGCACCAATTTTCGATTTTGGAAAACAGATTTTTCGCTGCCAGCCAGTGCGCCGCCATGGCCAGGCGCCGTTGCGGATGATTTGCTGGACGAAGCCCGTGGAATTTCCAGATTTCGCGGGGCAATGTGCAGTGTTCAAATTCATCCCGGTCCCGCCACCAATGATCCCACGCTCGCCGCAGAAATGTGTCGGAACTCTTTTGGGAACGGGTTAATTCTGCCGGTAGCAGTCCGCTTACTCCGAGCAAGCGCGCTTGAAGGCTAAAGACAGAATCCGTGCCACGCAGCCATTGGGATTTGGTCTCTGCCAGATTTTGCATTGGCCATACGTTATGTTTGTAGCCGAGGGCGCGAAATAGCTGCTCCCAGAGAGTTTGTTCCCAGCCAGAGGTTTTGGCCCGGTGGCGCATTGCTTCAGCCTTGTTTTGAAATCGCACCTTCGCGGCTTCGCGCAAAATTTCGGCAAGCTGAGCGGCTGAAAGTTCTCGTAACGGTGCGGAGCATTTTCCGCGCAGGTTTTCCGGTAGCCCGCTTTCATTTTCTAGGGCTACCGCGAGTTCCTCTACCGGGGCGTCTAGCAGTTGATTAAGCGGCAGAACCTCCGGCAAAAATGCCTGGCCCTCCTTGGGCCTTAAGTTTTGGATTCCGTCCCAAACGACGTGGAGGATGACGTTCTTAAAATTCGGATTTTTGTCGTGTCCGTGCGCGTGCCAGCCGCCGGGGTGCAAATCAATTTCGACGTCGCCTATGATGGGGGCATCGCCCGCAAATTGCAAAACGGCGCCGCGAAAATCCGGTCCACCTTCCAGGCTGAGAAAACCGGGGTGCAGAATTCGGATAACGCGCCCAGCGTAGGTTTTCAGTTCACTGCGTTTAAGTCGCTGGTGTTGCCAGATGGTTTGCAGAAGTTTTTCCGGAGGCGCGCGGTGGCCGTCCCGCAGCATATTTGTGACTCGGTTGCGTTCGAGCCAGGCCGCATAAAAATTCTTCATCCTGAAATGCCTTTGGTTGATTTCATGGGGTTTAGCTTTTTTTCATGGATTGGCTGGGATAAATTAGCTTATTGCCAGTGGTTAAAAACTGCCAACGGGCGACGGGTTAGACCAGATTAATTTTGAACGCAACTAGGCTATCGCTTGCCTGTTTAATGTTCGCCGCTGGAAATTTTGTTCGCCGTAATGCGTTGTTTACGGCTAAAATGATGCGGTTTTATACGGTTCAGTACTGATGATTCAAGTAACTAATTTGACGAAGCGCTATGCCGGCTGCACGGCCGTTAATGACATCTCATTTACGGTCAAACGCGGCGAAATTGTTGGCCTGCTCGGACCTAACGGTGCGGGTAAAAGCACAACCATGCGCATTCTTTCTGGCTTCATGCCGGCCACCAGTGGTACTGCGCGCGTGGCGGGTTTGGATGTGTTTCACGATTCCGGCGAAGTCCGCCGCCGGATTGGCTACATGCCGGAAAATAATCCATTGTATCTCGAAATGCGCGTCAGCGAGTACCTTAAATTTCGCGCCCGCCTGAAGGGACTAAGTTGGCGCTCTGCCCGCCAACGGGTATCTACGGTAATGGAGCAGTGCGGTTTAACCGATGTGCCGCGCCGGGTCATCGGGCAGCTTTCCAAGGGCTATCGGCAGCGGGTTGGATTGGCCGATGCCTTGGTGCATGAGCCGGAATTGATCATCTTGGACGAACCGACTATCGGGTTGGATCCAAACCAGATCCGCTCGGTGCGCGCCTTGATCAAAAGTCTTGCCGGCAGTCATACGGTATTGATTTCCACTCACATTTTGCCGGAAGTGGAAATGATGTGCGGTCGTGTGCTGATCATGTTGGGCGGCCGGGTATTGGCTTCGGATACTCCTGAAAATTTGCAGCGCCGCATGGCGGGCGGCAGCCAGGTGATCGCAGAAATAGCCGCTCCCGTTGACCAGTTGCGTGCCGCCTGGGAAGATCTTTCCGAGGTTGAACAGTTTGATGTTTCGCCCAGCGACGGGGATTTTTTCCGCTGTGCACTGACTCCGCGCGTTGGCTGCGATTTGCGCCCGGCTGTTTTTGCTCTGGCGTGCGAGCGCGGCTGGATTATGCGTGAGTTGACCCGTAGCCGGCATTCGCTAGAGGATGTTTATGTTCAGGTGACCAAACCGATCACGGGGGATGGCGAATGAGCATATTCTGGGCTTTATTACGGCGAGAGCTGTCGGCGTTTTTCTTTTCCCTTACCGGGTATCTCATCATCGCCGTCGTGACGCTATTGACTGGCTATAATTTTGTTGTTTTAGTGCAAAAGCTGGGGACGGATCCCGCCACGATGCCGTTAACTGAGATGTTTTTTTCCAGCTACTTTTTCTGGTTGATTTTATTGTTGGTACCGCCAGTGATCACCATGCGCTTGTTTGCCTTGGAAAAAGCCAGTGGCACGTTTGAGACTTTAATGACTACCCCGGTTAGCGATGTCCAGGTGGTGGCGGCTAAATTCGTGGCAGCTTTGATTTTTTATCTGGTCGCCTGGTTGCCATTGCTGGCCTGCCTTTTCCTCATGCAGCACTTCGCCCGGCAAAGTAGCACCTTGGATGCGGGAACGGTGGGTGGAATGTACCTGGGCATTTTCCTGACGGGCGGATTATTTTTATCGCTTGGCTGTTTCGCGTCCTCGCTGACGCGCAGCCAGATGGCTTCGGCCATCATCAGCTTCGCTGGCGGAGTAGGGCTTTTTTCTCTGGCCTACCTTGCCAAGGGAGTGCCCGTAAACGATCCTGAGCGGCCTCAAGTGCTTGCTTATTTCAATCTCTTCGATCAGGTGGATGATTTTACCCGTGGAGTCGTGGACTCAAGGGCAGTTATTTTTTACGCAACTGCGGCTTTCCTGTTTTTGTTCCTGACCCTGCGGGTGGTCGAAAGCCGCCGTTGGAAATGAAATGAATTCCCCAACGAAAAATTCTGCCAGTTTCTCGCCCGGCCAGCGTTGGAAAATCGCCTTGGATGTGCTTTTGCGTACCCTGTTGCTGCTGGCTGTGGTCGGGATGCTTAATTTCCTGGGGGCCAGGTTTCATCATCGGCTTTATTTGAGTTCACAGACGAATGTCACTTTGCATCCGCCTACGCTCGCGGTCTTGCGCACGGTGACAAACCAATTCACGGTGACGCTTTATTACGATACGCACGATCCGGGGAATTTCTACCAAACCATTGTCGCGCTGCTGAATGAATACCATGCCGCCAACCAGAAAATTTCAGTTCGGACGGTGGATTATCTCCATAACCCGGGCGAGGCGGAAAAAATCAAGGAGCAATACCATCTTCCCGGTTCGACCGATAGCCCCAATGCGCCACCTAGCAAAGATTTGATTATTTTTGATAACGGCAAACGAAGTATTACCATCCCTGGGGATTCGATAGTTCGTTACAAAATCACCAGGGCTCCGGTAGAGGACCCTAATCAGAAAGATTTGGAACTCCGCCGCAAACCAGTGGCGTTTAATGGTGAGGTGATGTTCACCTCTAAAATTCTGGCACTGACCAGTGAGCAGCCTTTCAAGGCCTGTTTTTTGCAGGGAGATGGCGAATCCTCGCTGAGTCAAACCGATGACTATGGGTTTGCCAAATTCGGACTGGCGCTAGCCCAAAATTATATTTCGGTACAGAACTTGGAATTAACCGGTGATCATTTCGTACCTGCGGATTGTAGTCTGTTAATTATTGCGGCACCTTCTGTTTTGTCGGAATCGGCGGTGCAAAAAATTGATAAATATCTGATGGAGGGAGGGCGGCTGTTGGCGCTGCTCAACTTTGCCTCGGTTAACCGGCCTACGGGATTGGAACCCATTCTTAAAAAGTGGGGAGTGAATGTAATGCCGGATTTTGTGAAAGATCGGGATAATTCAGCCGAAAGCGTTATTGTTCGAAAATTCGCTGGCCATCCGGTGGTTAACGCTTTGTCTCAGCTCAAGTTGCAAATGGTGCGACCACGCTGCATAGCCAAATTGGAATGGGCTAAGCCACCGGCCAATGCGCCGCAGGTGGATGAACTCGCCTTTTCCAGCGAAAACTCGATACTCGTCGGCGATCCCGCTGCCCCGCCGCGAAGTTTTCCCTTGATCGTAGCGGTTGAGCAAAAACCGGTTGCGGGGGTGGCCAATCCGCGTGGTAATACGCGCATGATTATTGCTGGCGATTCCCTGTTCCTGGGCAATACGGTCATTGAAGCCGGCGGCAATCGGGACTTTGTCTCCTATGCCGCCAACTGGCTGCTTGACCGTGAGCAATTGATCGCTGGCATCGGCCCGCGTTCAGTTACTGAATTTCGTCTGGTGTTGTCAGATTTTGAACAGCGGGAACTGAGTTGGTTGCTCTTAGGCGCGCTGCCGGGCACCGTACTTATGGTTGGCTGGCTGGTCTGGCTGGTGCGCAGAAAATGAACTCCAAGCATACCGTCTTGTGGCTTATCCTGGCTGCCGCACTCGCGGCCATGATTTGGCTTTTACCTCATCCCGGCCGCAATGCCGAGCCGGCCAGGACTAATTTGCTGCGCGGTTTGCGTGCCGCCGATGTGACTAGACTTAAAGTCAATCCTGCAGGGGTTCGTGAAATAAGCGTTTTCCTGACTAACCGGACCTGGCAAATGGAACAGCCGGTTAGCTACCCCGCGCAGGCTGGGGCCATTGAATCATTCCTTGATACGTTAGCTAAACTTTGCCCGGTTATGCGACTTTCAGCGAACGAATTGCGCGGGCACAATGTGGAAACTGAGTATGGGTTCGCGAATCCACAATTTTCCATTGTAGTGAGTTCCAGCGATCAGACCTGGCAGATACTTGTTGGTAACCGCACTCCCCCGGGCGATCAGGTCTTCGTGCGCGTTGTCGGTCTGGATGGCGCTTTTATAACTGACACCGCCTGGCTCCAGTTTTTGCCGCATTCGGCCAATGATTGGCGCGATACCTCACTGATTGGACCGACGGACAACTATGATTGGCTGGTCATCACCAATACCGTCAAAGCCATTGCGATGGAATTTCGTCGCGATCCCACTAACCATCTTTGGCGGATGCTACATCCGTTGTTGGCCCGGGCAGATAATGCGCGCCTTGCCACCGCTTTGCAGCAACTTCGCACGACTCAGGTAACGCGCTTTGTCACTGACGAATCCAAGGTTGACCTGGGTTCTTTTGGCTTGCAGCCGCCTGGACTCAGTTTGTGGCTTGGACAAGGCACAAATTTCATTGCCGCCATCCATGCCGGGAAAAAACCGACGGATGTTCCCGGTCAGGTTTTTGTCCGTCGCGAAGGGTTAAATTCTATTCTGGCAATTCCCGAAGAATCGCTAACCGCTTGGCAGGGATTTGTGAGCGAATTTCGCGAACTATCCCTGATTGATTTCTCTACGCCGGCCGCTGAAGTTGCAGTTAGCGGGGGAAGTAATTTTATTTTGCGATTTCAGGATTCCAACCATTGGACGGTGGTTGGCGAGAAATATCCCGCTGATTTAGAGAAAGTTCAGACTTTTCTCCGGCAACTTGCCGGTTTGCGGGTGGCTGGTTTTGAGAAAGACGCTAATTCGGCAGTTGATTTGAAGAGTTTTGGACTCGCAGCCCCGGCGCGGCAGGTCACCTTGCGCGCGGTGGCAGGAAATACCAATGCTGTGATTGCTCAATTGTATTTCGGCACCGAAACCACGAACAAGGTTTTTGTGAAACGCGCTGATGAGGATTCAGTTTACTGGTTGGTGCCGGATGATGTGGCCAGTCTGCCACGAAACGCTTGGGAGTTTCGCTCGCGAAAAGTCTGGCACTTTTCCGAAACCAATATTGTTCAAGTCACCCTCCATCAGGGTGGTAAAACGCGTCAGTTGCTGCGGTCCGGTTTAAAAAAATGGTCGCTTGCTGGGAGTGCTGGGCCGGTGGATTCAGAGGGGCTGGAGGCAAGTATGCAAATGCTTGGTAACTTGAATGTCGTAGGCTGGGTAGAACACAATCCGCCGGAGCCGGAAAAGCTCGGTTTTCATGCGGATAATTTGCGACTCGATGTGGAGTTGAAATCTGGTGAAATACTGGCACTGGACTTTGGCATGGAATTTTCACAAACCGCGCTTATTGCCACTACCCTGGATGGCGACCGTTGGATAGGAGCTTTGCCGCGTACGCTCTTCCAGGTGGTCACGACCTATCTCACTATCCCGGTCAATACTCCTTAAACTATGCCCGGTTTCTGGCGCAAATGCCGCTTAACTTTTCGTTTTTTCCGCCTGTTGGTGTGGGGGTTAGTGCTTTTGGGGCTGTGCGCGTTTGCTTGGTTTGACTTCGTGGGTTTACCGGGCTTTCTAAAAACTCGGCTTGTGACAGCGTTGCACGAACGCGGCGTGGCTCTGGAGTTTTCCCGGATGCGCCTTCGCCCGGTGCACGGCCTTGTTTGTGATAATGTGCGCATTGGCGGAGCTGAAAAGGCTGGCAATCCCTTGCTATTGGCGGGTGCTGTGCAGGTTCGTTTGGACTTTTCGGCTTTATTCCGGCGGCGCGTTCAGATTAATGGCTTGGTGCTGCGTGCCGGCCAACTTGAATTTCCGATTTCATCAGGCAACGTCTTTGCCTTTACCAATCTAGAGACAGAACTCCATTTTGAAACCGACGACTCTTGGTTTCTGGATCGCTTTCACGCAGAACTGCGCGGGATCAAAATTGACCTCAGCGGTACCCTTGCGCATGCGCCCGACGCTCGCAATTGGCCTATATTCTCTGGTGGAAACAAAGGCGCTGCTTTGTCCAATCAATTGCTTCAAGCAATTTCCCAAAAGCTGGCTCAAATTTCATTTTCCGCTCCCCCACAATTAAAGGTCAAGCTTTCCGGGGATGCTCGCGACTTTCATTCACTTGCTTTTAACTTAACTGCCGCTATCCCGGGGGCCAGGTCTCCCTGGTTCGTTGCGCGCGATTTTCAGCTGACAACCACGCTTACGGCCTCGGGTGCTGTGCCGGCAAATTTTGAGCCAGCTTGGGATTTTTGGACTAATCTGCAACCCTTTCAAGTCACCTGGGCCATGCATGCGGCAGAGTTGAGCGCCATAAAAATTAAGGCCGAAACTGTGGTTTGTGCCGGGAGTTGGCACTCGCCCGAGCTGGTATTGAACCAAGTGGCCGCCCGGTTCGGCTCCGGCGGTGTTGCTGCCAGTGCCAATCTAGACGTGGCAACCCGTCAGTTGACCTTCACGAATAATTCCACTCTGGATCTGAATAAAATTGTTTCCTTGTTGCCGGAAGAAATTCGCCTCCAATTGGCGCAGGTTTCCTGGAACCTCGCACCTTTGGCACGTTTGGGCGGGATGATTGCCTTGCCGGCTTGGTCGCGGCGTGACTGGAACTGGAATAACGATCTTGCGGCCGAAACTCAGTTGCAGGGAGAACTGGCCGTTACTAACGGTATGATTGGTCGCCAGCCTTTGGATTATTTGTGTTCCCATCTGATCTATTCCAACTTTGTCTGGCAAGTGAAGGATTTACAAGTGGCGCACCAGCAAACCATGCTGGACCTGAATGGCCGGATTGATGAGCGGACGAAGGAGTTTTTCAGCCAGGTTCGCGGTGAGATTGACGCTGCCACGCTAAAACCATTTTTGCCGGAAACGAACGTCCAGAGATTACAATTTTCTAAGACATTGCATCTGAGTTTGGCGGCAAACGGCAGGCTGGATGACTTGGGGCAAACTGCGGGAATTGGCTGCTTGGCAGTCACAAATTTTTATGTCGATGGGGTAAAATTGGATTTTGCCAAGGCAGACTTCTCCATTTCCAACCAGATCTGGTTTTTGCAGGATCTGGTGGTAGCGCAGCAGCCTACCCAATTGCATTTAAGCGGTCGGGTTAATCCGGCGACAAAATCCTTTGCCGCCCGACTGCAGGGGGCTTTTGATTCCGCGAGTCTCCTTCCGTTTTTGAAGACGGATAGTGCGGTCCGTGGTTTTCACTGGCTTGCCTTTCACGAACCTTTGGTAATGGATGTGGCTGCCCAAGGTGATTTTCTAAGTCTAGATCATTTGTTTGCCACCGGCCATATTGCCTTGGCAAATTTCGCAATTCGTGATCAATCAGTGGATTATCTGACGGCTGATTTGGTTTATTCGAACTGGATGGCCACCTTTTTGCATCCCTATCTTTCCCGGGCGGGTGGTGCGGAGAAATTTTCCGCAGAGAGTGTGGCCGTGGATATTGCCGGACAGCGATTATTTTTCACCAATGGCATCGGTAATGTCGAGCCCATGGTGGTGGGGCGTGCTATCGGGCCTAAGACTGCGAAGGCGATGGAACCTTACCATTTTCTCGCCATTCCTACAGCGAGGGTAAACGGTTGCGTGCCGTTGCGTCACAAAAACGGCGATGTGGTCAATGACGATGCCGACCTGAATGTGGACATTATTGGCACCACGCCTTTTCGCTGGATGAAATTTCAGACGCCAGCGATTACCGGGACCATCCACTGGCTGGCCAATGATTTGATCATAACCAATGTCATTTCAGAATGTTATGGTGGCGAGGCGCATGGTTGGGCTGGTTTCGATCTTCAAACTCCCGGAGACGGGACCGATTTTAATTTTTTTGTCGCAGGGACCAATGTGGATTTTCATCGGATGGGAATGGCTTTGTGGTCGCCGACAAATCAATTGGAAGGATCTGTCTCCGGCGCCGTGACGGTGACTCGTGCCAATTCAGACGATTGGCGAACGTGGAACGGTTTTGGTGCGCTCAAGCTTCGGGATGGTATGCTGTGGGACGTCCCGGTATTTGGACTGGTGTCACCCGTGCTGAATACCGTATCGCCCGGGTTTGGCAATAGCCGCGCCAAAGATGCGGCCGGTGAGTTTCTTATGACCAATGGTATTATTTGGACCGGTTCGCTGGTCATTCGCACCCCCATGATGCGCCTTGATTACGACGGCACGGTGGATTTGCAGGAAAAAGTAAACGCGCGAGTAACGGCTCAACTGCTGCGTAATACGCCCCTGGTGGGCCCCATTCTCAGTTTGCTATTTTCGCCCTTTAGCAAAGCCTTTGAATGTGAAGTTACCGGCACCCTGGGCGACCCCAAAGTGGCACCGGTTTATGTGCCGGATCTGTTGCTGGTTCCCTTACACCCATTCCGCAGCGTAGAAAATTTTTTTGCCCCCACTCCGGTTACACCGCCTGCAGGAAAATAGGGGAAGCAGAGTCAGTTGTGTCAACTTCAATGCGGGTTGTGGTGATCGTGATGGGCTTTTCTCTTTGTTGCCTCGGCGATTACTTTTTCCGCCGCGTCTCGAGGCATTTCCTCATAATGACTGACTTCTTCGGTATGAACGCCAGCTCCGCCGGTCAGGGAACGTAGCGTGCTGGAATAGTGATATAGTTCCGCGGTCGGCACATGGGCCTTGATGAGCTGAAACGCGCCTTCGGCTTCAATTCCTAGAATTTTACCGCGCCGCGAGGATAGATCACCCATGACTTTGCCCATGAAGTCCTCGGGGATGCGAATTTCCACCGTTTCAATCGGCTCCAACAAAACTGGCTTGGCGGCGACAAATGATTCCTTGAACGCGAAGTAACCCGCGATTTGAAAGGCGATATCTTTTGAATCTACGGGATGCATCTTGCCATCATAGAAATCGATTTTTACATCCGTTACCCGGCAGCCGGCGATGACGCCTTCGCTGCAAACCTGTTGGACGCCCTTCTCGACCGATGGTACGAAATTGCGATCCACATTTTGTCCGACCAGCGATTGGGTAAATTCCACCCCGCTGTCCCGAGGCTTGGGCTCAATGCGCATCCAGACTTCCGCAAATTGCCCTGCGCCTCCGGTTTGTTTTTTATGGCGATATTTTGATTCACCTTTGCCTTTGATGGTTTCTCGATATTTTACCCTCGGCTCGGCCAGTTCTACATGGACGTTGTGTCGGCGGCGTAAACGGTCAGCGACGACTTCCAAATGCAATTCTCCCTGTGCCGAGATGATCGTTTGATGTAGCTCGCCATCCACTAAGTAAAGAAACGTCGGGTCTTCCTCATGCAGCGCCGCGAGTCCGGTTGCAATCTTGTCTTCTTCCCCCTTGACGCTGGCAATGAGTGCCGCGTGAATATTGGGTTTGGGATAAACGACCTTTGGTAGGGTCAATGGATGCTTTGGCGAACACAAGGTGTTGCCGGTGTGTGTGTCCTTGAGTTTCACGACGGCTCCGATATCACCAGCTCCCAGTGAATGCACCGCTTCCCGCGTTTGGCCATTAAGCAAAAAGATCTGCCCCACCCGCTCGGTGATTTTGCGATCGCTGTTAAATAAGTCTGTTCCGGTGGTTACGGTTCCCGAATAAACTCGGAAGAAGGACAGCTCGCCAAAGTGCGCCTCCGACATGGTTTTGAAGATATAGGCGGTTGTCTCGGCGCTGTCCAGCAGGACTTCGGTGTCCTTGCCATTGGCGTCAATCGCAGGAACCTTCTTGCGATCCACTGGTGAGGATCCATATTTGGCAATAAAATCCATCAGTCGTGCCACCCCGACATTTTTTTCTGCCGAGGCGGCAAAGAGCGGAATAAATAATTCCTTTTGCACCGCCGCGTGAATGCCGCTGCGGAATTCCTCTTCTGATAATCCGCCCTTCTCAAAATATTGGTTCATCAAGCTATCGTCCGATTCGGCAATGTGTTCAATCAGTTCGCGATGCAGGGCTTTAACTTTTTCCCCCCAATCGCCGGTGGCTGGCTCCTCGGTATACTTGCCGGAACCATCGGCGGCGTAGGTAATAATTTCGTTTCGCAGCACATCCAAGGTGCGCTTGAAGCCGGGGCCGGCATCTATCGGTATGCTCACCGGAAAAACATGCCGCCCAAAATGTTCTTTTGCGGATTTCAAGACGGCCTCAAAATTGGTGTTTTCCTTGTCGAGCGCGTTGATGACTATCATCTTGGGGATGCCATAGTTTGTTGCATAATTCCAGGCGCGATCTGTGCCAACCCCCAGCCCATGCTGCGCCTGAATTACCACCAGCGCAAAATCACCCACCCGTAAAGCCCCCAGTCCTTCGCTGATGAAGTCGAGATAGCCGGGCGTATCAATCATATTGAACTTCTTACCCGACCAGTCGGCGTGCATCAGTGTCGCTGAGACCGAAATCTGGCGATGCTTCTCGCTGGCGTGGTAATCGGAAACGGTGGTTCCGTCAGCGATGCGTCCCATGCGCGTGATGACCCCGGCGCAGCGGAGCATCGCTTCGCTTAAGAGGGTTTTCCCGGAGGACGCATGGCCCACGATGGCAAAGTTGCGGATTTCCGCAGGTGGATAATTTTTCATAAGCCGTTTTTACATGTTGTTGTTTGTTTCCAAGCAGGGGTTATGACCTGGCAATTTGAAACCTAATTGCCGGTCTTTGGCAAGTGTAAAATTATTTTTCCGGCGCGGTTTGTTGCCTCGCGGGTGTTGCATCGTACTTGCGGGCAGGCGCAAAAACGTTATTTTCAACGAAGCGGCAACCTCATGGATAACAGCCAATTAAATATTCTGCTCATCAGCAGCGACACGCTTTTTGGCCGACGTTTGGAAGAGCTCCTGTGCCAGGCGTCTGTGACCAACATCACTTTGGAGCCGACTACGGATGCCGGGTTGGCAATGCTGGCAACGGTTGCCTTTGATGCTGTTCTGCTGGCCATACCCATGGCGAATGCCGCTGCGCTTTTCCAGATCAACTCGCTCGCGTCCCAGGTTCCCTCGTTGCCGCTTATTGTCATTGGGCCTGATGAAGACGAGCACTTCCTCGCCGAGGCCATGTTTAGTGGTGCCCAGGATTATCTCGGGCGGGAAGAACTTGCCATGCCGAGGTTGCGCCATGCCCTTCATTGCTCTTTGGCTCGGCAGCAGGAGCGGATTGCCCTGGTGGCCGAGAAGGACGATTATTACGGCCTTTTTGACCATTTGGTGGAAGGCATTTTTCGCACCACCGTGAACGGCCATTATTTACTGGCGAATAAGGCGCTGGCTCATATCTACGGGTATGATTCGCCAGGGCAGTTGAAAGCCACCATCATGGATATTGCCGACAGTCTTTACGTCGAGCACGGTCGTCGCGAAGAGTTTGTCCGCCTCATGCGCGAGAATGACATTTTGAGCGGTTTCGAATCGCGCATTTATCGGAAAGATGGCAGCATCATCTGGATTTCTGAAAACTGTCGTGCCGTCCGGGATGATCAGGGCAAACTGCTTTATTACGAGGGAACGGTAGAAGATATAACCGAGCGCAAACGCGCGGAGGAAGCCATTCGTCGCGCCACCGCGGAACTCTCCCGCAGTCGCGAGGAACTCCGCTTGAAAAGTTCCGTCATGGAGGAAAACCTGCGCACGGCGCGTGAAATTCAGCTCACGATGTTGCCGCAGCAGTATCCTAGCTTTCCGTCCGGTGTGGCCGTGGAGAAAAGCGCGTTTCAATTCGTCCATCGCTACGAAGCCGCCGAATCGGTGAGTGGCGATTTCTTCAATATTACTGCGGTTTCCGACCACGAGGTTGGCATTTTTATTTGTGACGTTACCGGTCATGGCGTCCGCGCCGCGCTGGTTACCGCCATGATCTGCGCGCTTGCCGAAGAACTAAAACCACTGGCGCGGGAACCTGGTGACTTTCTCCGCAAACTCAATTTTGACCTCTGCAGCATCCTCAAAAAGACGGATGCGCCGATGCTCACTACCGGGTTCTATGCTGTAGCGGATTGTCGAACTGGCATTTTGCGCTTCGCGAACGCCGGTCATCCCAAACCGCTCATTCTTCGGCGCCGGCTTGCTCGGGTGGAAGTGCTCGTCAATAGCACTGGTAAAAGTCAGCCCGCTCTCGGCTTGTTTGATGATCCGCCTTACGTTACCAGTGAGTCCACCCTTGCGCCTGGTGATTTTCTGATGCTATTTACGGATGGGCTTTACGAAGTCCAGGGCCACAATGAAGAAATATATTCTCAGGAGCGCTTGATGCTTGACGTTAAAAGTCTCATGCACCATTCCCCCGGTGTCATGTTTGACGCGCTTCTGGAGGTTATCCGCAATTTCGCCGTTGACCGGGTTTTTGATGACGACGTTTGTCTCGTGGGCATGGATTTTATTGGGATGCCTCCATCCAATTCCTGATGGTGGGTTGCGGTGGGCTAATTCCTTGAGGTTTTCATTTTTCCAGGGCCAAGTTCTTCTAAACTGGGCCTCGCCTAAAAATAGAGGCGTGGGTGGTTTGGTGGATTGCTTAAGAAAAGAAAAACGGCGCAACTTGAAGTTGCGCCGTTTTTTGCGAGCGGAATGTTATTCCTGAATAAATTTGATCACGCGAGACTTCTCGGAACGTTTGCGCTTGGTTTCGTCCAACTCCTTCTTTCTCAGGCGGAGGTTCTTTGGCGTGGCTTCAACAAATTCATCCACGTCAATATATTCCAGCGCTCGTTCGAGCGAGAGTTTTAGCGGAGGCGCGAGTTGGATGCCTTTTCCGTCGCCCTGCGACCGCATATTGGTGAGGCGTTTCTCCTTCACGGGATTTACGGGAATATCATTCTCGCGGGCATTTTCACCCACAATCATGCCGATGTAAACCAGGTCGCCGGCTTCGATCATGAGGCGTCCGCGTTCCTGCACCATGTTGAGGGCGTAGCTGGTAGCTTCGCCGGCATCCATGCTAACCAGGGAACCATTTTTCCGGGCCGCGATTTCGCCCCGGTCTTCGCCGTATTCGTGAAACAAATGGCTCATCACCCCCATGCCCTTGGTCGAGTTGACCAAATCGGTTTCAAAGCCTATCAGGCCGCGCATGGGCACGAGGGCTTCCACCGAAACTTGATTGCCCACATGATTCATGTTGGTGATTTGCGCCTTGCGACCGGACAGGTTTTCCATGATGGTGCCGAGGCAGTCGTTCGGTATTTCCACGTAAAGCTTTTCAATCGGCTCCAGTGGATTTCCGCTCGTGGGATCCTTTTTCCAAAGCACTTCCGGGCGCGACACCAAAACTTCGTGGCCTTCGCGGCGCATCTGTTCCACCAGAATGGCGATCTGCATTTCGCCGCGGCCGCTGACCGCGAAAATTTTTGGATCACTGGTTTGCGCAATGCGGAGAGCCACATTCGTGCGGGTTTCCTTGACGAGCCGGTCCCAGATATGACGCGCCGTGACCAGTTTGCCGTCCATGCCGGCGAGCGGGCCGTCATTAACCGCAAATTCCATCTGAATGGTCGGCGGATCAATCGGAATGTACGGCAGTGCCGGGCGGAGTTCGCTGTCGCAAATGGTTTCACCAATGAAAACATCTTCAAAGCCCGTAATGCCGACAATGTCGCCGGCGTGTGCCTCTTTGATCTCAATCCGCTTCATGCCTTCGAAGTGATAGAGCATCGTGATTTTGCCCTTGGTAATTTTGCCATGGCCGTGTCGGCAGATGGCGGAATCGCCCACCTTTACTTTGCCTTCGTAAATCTTTCCAAAGGCGATGCGCCCCAGGTAATCGGAATAATCCAAATTGGCCACCAGCAACTGGAACCCATCGCCTGCTTTGGCGCGCGGCGGCGGAATGTGTTTCACAATCGCGTCGAAGAGCGGTTCCATCGTGCCAGTGACGTGTTCCAACTCAGTCTTGGCGTAGCCTTGTTTGGCTGAGCAGTAGATAAACGGAAAATCGAGTTGCTCATCCGTGGCATTGAGTGACACGAAGAGTTCAAACACCTGGTCCAGGACTTTCTTGGGATTGGCGTTCTCGCGATCGATTTTGTTGATTACCACAATCGGCTTGGCTCCGGCCTCCAGGGCTTTTCGCAAAACAAAGCGTGTCTGTGCCTGTGGACCTTCCGCGGAATCTACTACGAGTAGCACGCCGTCAATCATGTTCATGATGCGCTCCACCTCGCCGCCAAAGTCAGCATGGCCGGGCGTGTCCACGATGTTGATATGGTAATTCTTATATTTGAACGCGGCATTTTTGGCACGGATGGTGATGCCTTTTTCTTTTTCCAGGTCCATCGAATCCATCAGCCGCTCTTCGGAAGACTCATGTTGGTTGGCCCGAAAGGTGCCGGATTGTTTCAGCAGGCAGTCCACGAGGGTGGTTTTGCCGTGATCAACGTGCGCTATAATGGCGATGTTGCGAATGTGTTGCATATCGTAAATAAAAAGGTCACTCACTGCGTCATCATACCAGACGCATCGTACGGATGCGAAAAGCAAAGCGCTGGAATAACCAGGGTGCGTATAATGGAGATTTGCGGCGAAAGGTCAAGTCAAGGGTGAACAAAGGCGAGGTCCGGCTCAATCGGATGGGAGGACTCAACGATACTCGGTGGGGCGTTTATTTTCCACCTGCCTGTGGTGGAAAAGCGGGGTTTTCCTTAGCTTTAGCCATGCGGCTTGCGAAATGCTGGGCTAAACGCTAAATTAGACTTGTGAACCGGCTGACCAAACAGGAGCAACTGGTGATTGGCCTTATCCTTGGCTTACTGCTCACTGGTTGGGCGGTCAAGGCGTATCGCACCGCGCATCCGCCGGAGGCTGTGGTGCAGTCAGCCAGATTTTGATTTATGCAGGAAGTGAATTTTGATGAAATGCTGGATGCCATAGTGGAGCGCGACCCGCGTTTTCAGCGGGATGCCTATCATTTTGTTCGCGAAGCCTTGGATTACACCCAAAAGCTAATCAGCAAGGAGAACAAAGGCAATGTGCGCCATATCACCGGGCAGGAATTACTGGGCGGTTTGCGGCAATATGCACTCCACCAATATGGTCCGATGACCAGCACGTTGCTGGAGGAGTGGGGGATTCGCACCTGCGGCCATTTTGGCGAGATTGTCTTCAACATGGTGGAAACTGGTCTGCTGGCCAAAACCGAAAAGGATACCCGCGATGATTTTCAAACCGGGTACGATTTTGTTGACGCTTTTCAAAAGCCATATTGGCCGCAGGCAAAGCTGGCCTCCGAGATTCAGACTGCCATCAATCCGCCAACACCGTAAAGGGGATGGCGGGAAGTGTGACTAAAGAATTGCGCTGGGCGGTATTGGCGAATTTCTTCTGTTTTGCCGGGAAAGATTGATTCTTCGGCACCAGGTCGCAAATTAGGTTTCCCGTGCTGCCAGCTTTCGCCTTTTCGGCATCGCAGGCAAAAACCAGCTCCAGGCCGGTGGAGATGACCGTGACATTGGTGAGAGAAATGCCTTCTGGTGCATTGTCCATTACGAGTTGGAACCGGTCAGAGAAATTACCTGGTGGGGCGCTTATGCGGACCCGGACCGTGCCACCGTGGGGAATTTTGGCGGGGGTGGAACTGAGAATCTTAAAGGCCTCCCGCATAAACCATCGCTGCTGGCCGGATACGGAAACGGCTAGTTCCTTGGCCGGCACCAAATGCCGATAAAAGAATGCTTGCATGAGGTCATCCGCTGGCACGGCATCGTGGGTGACCAGCGCTCCGGCAATCAAGGCGTGGCCTGAAAGGGTGACGTTAGCCATTTTATCTGGCGTTTGCGCCGGGGCTTTCAACGTGAATTGCGCCTTGTCTTGCCCCTCCGCTATCCGGGCACCGCTCAATGAAAAACCTTCCGGAGCGGTCTTTAAATCTAAATTGATCGCGTTGGTAAATCCATCGCGGCGCAGCGCAAAGGCGGTTACCGGCACGCTCATTCCGGCGCGCAGGCTAAGGCTGGATGGCACAATGCGCAGTGCGAAATCCGGCCTGGGGTCACTGACCCGCAAACGATACGCAAAATCCGGTCGGCCGCGGCCTTGAGTGTCGGAAACCTGAATATAGTAAGTTCCATCCATTGGCAGCGTGGCTGTAAGATAGGAATCGGCGTGATGTGTGTTCAGGCCGGTGCCCTTGTCTTCGGAGTCGTCATTGGCAGCCAGGGTTTTTCCCGTCGCATCAGTGAGCCGTAAAAAGGAATCCAGCGGTGAATCGAGTCGCCGGGCAACAACCTCCGCCACAATTTTTTGTCCGGTCCGGCCGGTAAACTTGAAAAAGTCATGTTCCCCCGGCTGGCCAATGTGGCCATTGACGATGACGGGCAGGGCGATGGATTGGGCGGTCGAGACCTTGTTGTTGGGTTCGCGTTCCGTGGTTTCTGGAAACTGGTCTATGGAGAAGGGGAAGGGGTTGAAATAGTTTCCTGCGAGTGTCGTGATGCCTGGTTCGGCTTTGGTATTATCCACGGAATGGATTTTTTCCGGCAGGTTCCATCCCTCCAGCCTTACTGAGGTTACTTCACCAGCCCGTCCGCCTAGCGGGAAAATGCCAGTGACGAAAGGTATTTCTCCAATGGTCAGGCGATACACGAAATCTTCCCGGCCGCGAAAAATCGAATCATGAATTTCCACGGTGTACTCGCCATCGTGTGGCACCTCAAAGTGAATGACGGGATCAGGGCGAAGATGAAAACGCTCATTGCTGGCGAGTTCCCTGCCCTTGGCATCAAATATGGTAAGGACGGATTCAAACCAGCCGGGCACGGCATCGGCAAGATAGGGAATGAGTGATCGGGCATTGGCTACCAGCACCAAATGCTGTCCGTGGGTGGCCTGGAACCGGTAACGATCCACGCCGCCCGGCAGAATCTGGCCGTTGATGGTTGCGGGCAGGTTGACACGGGCTTCGTTTTTTGGGGTGCCGGCCGGAGCGGGTTGACCGCCTAGCTTTTCAATATACTTGTCAAGATCGGGGTTGGCCGGCTTGGCTGCCGGCCGGGAAATTTCCGGCAGTGTGCCCAGGCAGAACCGGAGCGGGTTGGAGAGTGTGTTCGGGGTGGCGAGGCGGATTTCGCGTTCGCCGGGAGTGGCGTTGGCGGCAACGGTAACCCGAAGTATGACGGTATCAATCATGGCCGGGTTGGCGGTGCGGTTGGGTGGATTCCGCAGAATCTGGTTGCGGATTTCCAGTCGCTCCGCTGTATCGGCCGCTGTCCAGATATTGGTGCCACCAAGGCCTTTGCGGGAATTCTGGAATTTTTCCTGGAGCGCTTTAAGGCGGTCGCGCAGTTCATTGAATTCCTTCTGGTTCATTGGACGACTTCGGTCCAGCACGCTAACCTGCACTCCGGGACCGGTAATCATGGCGTTCGAGACGGACATCAGAAATTGCCCCCCGACGGTGACCTGAAAGGTGGTGCCGGTTTTTCCGCCGGCTGGATACACATAGGCCAGATGAGGAATTTGCGCGCAGGCGCTCCAACTCAGGCCCAGCACAAAGGCGGTTATGCGAAAGAGTTTCATGCCGACATGATTTCTTTCAGCAGCCCTGCGGATTTAATGCCATCCGTCGGCTGTGGTAGGACAAACATGGGCTGGCCGTCGGGATTTGGCAGTTTGGTTGTCGGATCAATGCCTAGTTGTGTATAGATGCTGCCAATGAGATCCACGGGATAAACCGGTCGCTCCTTGACCTCTTCACCGCGGGCGTCGGAGGTGCCGACTACCTGTCCGCCCTTGAAGCCGCCACCGGCAAGCATGGCCGAAAAAACTTTGCCGTAATGGTTGCGTCCGCCATTCCAAGGGGCTTCCCATAACACTTTGGGCGTGCGTCCAAATTCCCCGCCCCACCAGACAATGGTGCTATCCAGCAGTCCGCGTTCGCCCAAGTCCTGAAGGAGCGTTGCGAGGCCTTTATCCATGTCAGGCAGCATCCGCCGCATGGCCTGAAAATTCTCCTTGTGCGTATCCCAGCCTCCATAATTGATAGTGATATAGGGGATGCCGCGTTCGACCAGGCGCCGTGCCACCAGGCAGGACTGGCCGAATTTGGATTTTCCGTAGCGATCGCGCAATTCCGCTTTTTCCTGCGTTAAATCAAATACTTTCGCGCCATCGCCGAGAATCATATCGTAAGCCATGTTTTCCGCCTGGGTGGCCGCCGCGATTTGCGGGTCATCGGGCATGGTTTGCCCCAGCGTATCCAGTTGATGGAGCAACTGCCGGCGGTTTTTCTGATGCTCCTCCGTGATTCCGGGGGCCACGACACCTTCTACGGCAAACGGCGATATTGCCGGATTGCCGCCGGTGGCAAACGGCTTATAGCGGGCACCTAAAAATCCTGCCTCATCAAAACGACCCTGGGGTTCGGTGAGCACTACGTATGGCGGAATCAAGCCCTTATAACCGGCATCGTAACCTTTTGCCAGCGATACCACGGCTCCGACCGAAGGATATACCAATCGCCCGCCCGGCTGCCGGCCGGTCTGCACGATATACGATGCGGTTTCGTGGCCGTTGTTTCCGTGCGTCATGCTGCGAATCAGCGAGTATTTATCCGCCTGCTTGGCCAACAGCGGCAGCAGTTCCCCGATGCGAATGCCGGAGACGTTGGTTTCCAGCGGGGATTTTAGCGGCCCGCAATAATCGTAGCCCGCGTCGGGCTTGGGATCAAAAATATCCAAATGCGATGGGCCGCCCCACATCCAGATCTGGATTACGGATTTGGCCCGGGCGGTGCGCGGCGCCGCATAGGCCTTGAACGAGAGGTGATCTGCCAGCACCAAGCCGCTCGCCGCCAGCATGGCGCGCCGGATGGCCTCGCGGCGGCTGATGCGTGGACGTTGTTTCTCGATGTCAAAGTAGAATGCGCTCATAATCAAATGGTGGTTTAATGCCGGTAAAGAAATTCGGTGCTATTCATCAGGGCCCAGGCCAGATCAATGCTGGGCAGGCGGCGGCTGGTGCCGTATTTTTTGAAATATTCCTGCGCCGCATGTTGCTCTTCCGGGGTGGGGAATCGTGAGAGAATTCCCAGATACATGCCGTTCACAATGTCTGCCGGAGTCCTTCCGGGCGAGGTTTGAAAATCAATCATCCGGCTTGAGGCGATTTTTTTCTGCATCAGACTGGAATTCAGGAGGTTTAATTTTTGCGCGGCAGTGATGTGATTATTGCGCTCGGATTGAAGCCCGGTGTCGCGGGATGGGCGACCAAATAATTCCAGAAACGCGCTGGTAATGCTACCGTCGGGGAGGGCAATGGACCGCAGGTTGTCCGGGATGAAGGTGTAAGGTTCGGGAATCGCGCTGGCATATTTTTCATTCGTGCTGGTGATTTGATCAACCGCATCAATCAACACCTCGGCATCCAGCCGTCGCAGCGGATAAAAGGCAAAATTAACTGCGGCTGCGGGACTGTGACCGGGTAAGACGGAGGCGAGTTGGTAAGTCTTGGAATTCAAAATCAGACGGCAGAGGCGTTTGAAATCGTAGCCGGAGGAGGTGAACTCCTTGGCGAGGAAAGCGAGCAATTTGGGATTGCTGGGCGGATTGTCAGTTCGGAAATCATCCGGGTCGTGAACGATGCCGCAGCCGAGCAGCCAGGCCCAGGCTCGATTGGCGAGGTTGCGGGCAAATTGCGGATCTTTTACCAGCCAGTTGGCGAATATCACGCGGGGGTCCTGTTCGGGCGCGAGTTTTACGGTGGAGCCATCTGGCAAAATCCCCTTGACCGCTGCGCCGTTCAAGGCTCCGGCATTGGTTGCGGCGGGATTGAAATACACAATTTCTTCTTTCCACTCAGCGGTCGCTTTGTAGCCCACATTTGCATAGAAGACCGAGAGGTTGGCCAGGTCGTTGGACGGCCAATGCTCCGCGCGTTCCCCAAGCCAGGTCAGCGCGACCGTCTGAGCGATGCCCGATGGCGTGCGGTTTTGCATGGCGCGGTAAAAATTCACCGGCGGATTTTCAAAGTTGCTGCCGCTGGCCGTGAGCAAATCGCGGGCAAACTGGTCGCTGGGTCGGTTGTCGCGGATGGCATCGTGCACCCAGCGGTGATAGGATTGCGCGGCATTCGGCCAGAGGTTGATGGGAAACTCTGCCTTGATTCGAAGCACGTCGCCCCATTTCATCGCAAAATAGTCGGCAAACTCGTCGCGTGCCAGCAGCTTGTCAATCAGCAGTCGGCGCTTTTCCTTGTTGGGATCGAGAATGAACTGCTGGCACTCGGTGGCTGTGGGCACTGTGCCGATGACATCCAGATAAACGCGCCGGACAAAGACCGCATCCGAGCACACCGCTGCGGGAGCAATCTTCAGTTCTTGCAATCGCGCAAAAACCAGATCGTCGATCTGGTTTTGCGACGTCATCCCGGCCGGGCTTTCAAAAGGCGAGGCGCTGAAAACGTTGATCGCCAGCGCCAAGGGGAGCAGTCCCGCGTGGCGGGTGATGATGGCAGTCCATGAGGCAAGGCGCAGTTTCATCCTCTCTATTCAGACGTCCGGTCTTTCCCAAAGGCTTCAAAAAATATGCAGTGCAATCCGGGTTGTGTGCATGACAATTTGTGGTTATGGGTGCTGTGACCTGCCAGATACGCTAATTCTCCTGCTGTAACTAACTCCGGCGGAGTCGCGTCAAATGCAAGTATGTCGCTACTCGTCTCTCCAGTTTTACCCTCCGGCGCTGTGGTCGGAAATAATAATGCAGGCGTGCAGGTGTCTTTTACGATCACTCCGCTCCCCGGCGAAAAGGTATCTGATTTGTGCCGCCGGCTGGCTCGCCAACTGCATGAGCGGGAGGCGGTTCCACTGCATCTGTTGGTTTTCGGCAAACTTCAGGCCAATCAGGCTTTGCAGGATGCGCTTGGAAGCTATTTTGACAGTGTGGACTGGCCCATCACTTATGTGGAAGGCGAGGATTGCCACCAGCATCCGATTGCCGGCTTGCAAGTTCACGCTTTTACCGGCGAGGTGGAGCGGGTCAGGTTTGGCAGGCGGGTGGTTGGTTCTGTGTACACGGATGGCGGTGCGCGGCAATGCCTCGTCGGCGGACTTTCCCCGGTGGCTGTATCACTTTCCCCGGCGGAACAGACCCGACGTGCACTCGATGATTTGGAGACGATCTTTGCCGGGGTCGGATTCACTCTCGCGGATGTGGTGCGGACCTGGTTTTATCTGGATTATATTCTGGCTTGGTACGACGACTTCAATCGCGCGCGGACGGGAAAATATTCTGGCGTGAAGTTTTGTACCGGATCACTTCCCGCCAGTACCGGGGTGGGTGCGAAGAACCCTGCTGGTAGCGCGCTTGCCATGGCGGCTTTGGCATTTCGACCGCTCCAAAAAAATGCCTATGCCGAGGAAGTCGCGTCGCCGCTCCAATGTCCCGCGCCGGCTTACGGCAGCGCGTTCAGCCGGGCGATGGAGGTCACCACGAATGCGGGGCGGCGGTTGCATATTTCCGGGACGGCCAGCATCGCTCCCGGTGGAAAAACGTTATGGGTGGGGGATATGCGCAGGCAGGTGGAGCTAACCATGGAGGTGGTGGGGGCGATTCTGCACTCGCGCGGGCTGACCTTCGCAGAATTGACGCGCGCGACCGCGTATTTTCGCCACACTGAGAATGCAGGTGTTTTTGGCGATTGGCTGACAGCAAATCAACTGACGCAAATGCCGGTGGTGTTTGCGCAGTGTGATGTTTGTCGCGATGATTTGTTGTTTGAACTCGAAGCCGAAGCTGACACAAATAACCCCGGCATGGGCGTAGTATCCGCCGGGTAAACCTGTAATAAAAACTAAACGGCTTTCGCGCTGAATCCTGGTGGTTATCGGGTGTGCTAATAGTTAAGGTCGGCGCAAATTTGCTCGTGGGCGAGTGGGCGGGGGCAGGGGACTTTTTTTCTTCATCGGCGGCAAGGGAGAGGGCTGTACGCGGATGGGCGGTTTGGGCCAGTTTTTTTCCGCGAATTCAACCACCTGTCCCGCAATGGTTGCTGTCGGATCGGGCGCAGGTGTCAGTCTGGGCATTGCTTTTTGAGCCTGTGTGCCGATTTTTTCGGAGCTATCCGATTGCCAGGTTTTTGCGCTGGCCGGTTGGTCGCCGATTTTAACTTCCGGGAATTTCATTTCTCCCAAATCAAAATTCTTGAAAGTGCCGCTGGGGCCGAGGGCGGCAAATTCTATTTTAGCCAGAGTCGGCTGGCTGGGCGAGGGCAGGCTGGCGTAGCCATTTACCACCCAGTCCAGCTTTCCGGTTTCGAGGTCAAGCAGCAGCCCATGCACGGGAATGGCCGGGCCGATGAGCGGGCTGCTCCGAATGAAATCGCAGGCTTTGATGATGTTCTGCCGTTCGCTTCCGAACATGCCAAAAAATTCATTCACATTTTCCGGCAACCGGCTGCGCTCAACGCCGATGGCTTTGAGCTTTTCGAGCAAGCTCATGGTGGTGGTTTTGCATATCTGGCAGTCGCTGTGGCCGATGACGGCAATTTCGCGTCCGCCCTTGACGGCACAGGCCAGCGCCAGCGAGCGCATGGTGCTGCTCAGCGTGCCCGTGATGATGTTGCCGGCATTGCGCAACCAGATAAAGTCCTCCGCTGGCAGGGCGAGTGCGTTCGGGAAGAAAGCATTCAGGCGTGGATCAATGCACGTCAGGGCAACGACGGGTAAGGCGTCGGTAAACTCCGCCGGATGCAAGCCGGCTTTCAGGTCACCGGCAACCGCGCGGTGATTCGCATCCAGAATGGCTTCAAATAATTTCATAGTTTATCAGGTTCGCGTGGCAGTGATCTTGTTGCTGATTCTCCTGGGCAAAACTCTTGCTGCCGTTGTCTGCACCCAGCATGCGCCTTCAGGGTGCTTTCGCAAAGACGCAATAACGTCATTGCCGAAATGGGGCGGGCTTCGGCGTGCTAAACATGTCTTTGCCGGCTGCATCTTTAGATTTTGGCCGTGTATTGCGGTAGTGGTTTGCTGCATTGCGGACAAAACTTGAAATCCCCCCGCACGGGCAGGCCGCAATAGGGACAAAAACCATCCTCATTTGCCAGCAGTGGTATATCCGCATCGCCTTCATTATTCCGAATCGGCGGTGATATGGCCGGTCGGCAAAAATCCACAAAGCGGGTGCCTTGAAAGGTCAATTGCCCGGAATCCTGTTCGGCTAAAAGGCCATATTTCTTGGCCGGGAGACTGAATTCCTTCCGGTCTCCCGAGGCAAATTCAAACGTGGCGTAATAGCTGGTGGAACTGGTGGTGCCAGGATGTACCTGCGCATGGGTGCCTTGATCCTGGAAACCGGAGGAGACCGAAAGGTTGGTGCGTTTCGCTACCACGCGCGCGGAGACGGTCAGAATCGGCTGCTGGTTGTTGTCCGTCCATTCTTTGATTCCCCGCCCGATGGCAAAAACAAACCCGCCGATGACGAGCACAAAAATGGTAATAAAGAAAAACATGAAAATGGGCGGAGGCCCAAAGGACATGTCAGTCATGCCAAATAGTGCGATCTGGGCACAGGCGGTTTGTGGCATAACTCAAACGGATTTTTTCCACGGCTGCAATGGCGGTGGGTCAAACGCTGGCGCGGGCGGAGGCTCTTCCGGCATCAGATACCAAAGTGCCAGATAAATCACGAAGCCGGCAAAAGCGGTGCCGATCGTGGCCAGCACCCAGACAATTCTCAGCCGGCCGGAATCCCAGCCGAGATGTTTCGCCACTCCCCCGCAGACCCCTGCAATATTGCGGTCAGTATGTGAACGCTTGAGCTGCATCTCTTACGCGATTAGTTTTCTTTAGGGCGGCCATCGTCGCTTCTCTGCTCTCCTCCGTTGCGCCGGAGCCTGCCTGACCCCTTCGCCCCCTCAACTGGTCAGGGGCGTGTGTCGTTTGGGGTGGCCGACAAAGAAATAAATGATGGCTCCCAGCACGTGAACCAGCACGATGACGAGCACCCACGCAATCTTTTCGCCATCCGTCAGCCCTTTGTTCTGGGTGGCTGAAATCAGCATCCAGATCCAGAAGGCGAACAACGCCAGCACAATCGGCAGGATGAAAAATATAATCAGCAGCGGTAGGAATATCATAATCGGAATCGTCTGCTGGTTTTATTTCCCGGCCTCGCCGGGTTGATTGTCATCCCGGCTCATGGCTTTTCGCAGCGCGGGTACCTGTTCCAGGAGTTTCTCGAATTTGATGCCGGTCAGGCTTTCAATCACCGGCGGCAGCTGGCTGATAATGGTCGTGACGTCACCAGTAAGTTTGCTGGCTCCCCCTCCGGGGCCGTTGCCGGCATTAATGATCACCATCTTCTCAGTCTTGCTCAGCGGTTCACTGATCTTGCCGGCCACCTCGGGCAGAATCCGCACGATCATTTCTATAACGGCGGCCTCATTATATTGTTTGAACGATTCGGCCTTGACGCGCATTGCCTCGGCGGTGGCCTTGCCTTGCGCTTCGATGACCGAGGCCTCGGCGAGACCGCGCGCCTTGTTGGCATCCGCTTCGGCCAGACCGGTGGCTTTCACCACGTCGGCCCCGGCAAAGCCCGTGGCTTTGGTTGCGGAAGCAGCGCCCGCCGCCTCGGTTTCCAACTGGAATTTGCGCGCGTTGGCCAGCGTCTCCACTCGGTAGCGCTCGGCATCCGCCGGCTTCTGAATGGTTGCCTCCAGGTCTTTCTGTTTGCGGAGGATTTCCTGCTGCTGCAGTTCGATCTGCTTCTGTTTCTCCACGATGCTGACCTGGACTTCCTCCGCCTTGACCAGCTGCCCGGTTTTGAAGCGCTGCAAATCGTATGCGAGGTCTGCCTGCGCCTTTTGCACGTTCACCGTGGCCTGGTACTGGGCCACATTGGATTGATAATCGCGCTGGGCTTCCGCGACCTTGGTGTCGGCCTGAAATTTGGCTTCCTGTCCGGCTTGGTTCGCCTGGGCGGAGCGGATGACGGAATCGCGATCAGCCTCGGCCTGCGCGATGATGGCGTCGCGTTTGACCTGGGCTATCCGTGGCTTGCCGAGTGCATCCAGATAGCCTTGCGTATCGCGAATGTCGCGGATGGTAAAGCTGACAATCCCCAGGCCCATGTTGGCCATGTCGCCCGCCGCCACCTCCTGAACTTTCGAAGCGAAGGCGTCGCGGTTTTGATAAATTTCTTCAACGGTCATCGTGCCGAGAATCGCGCGCAAATGACCTTCCAGCGTCTGCATGGCGATGTTCTTGATGTCATCGACGCTTTTGCTCAAAAACTGCTCGGCGGCGGTGGCGATGGAAATGTCGTCGCCCTTGACCTTGATTTGGGCCACCCCGTCCACTTTGACCGGCACGCCTTTGCTCGTGTAAACTTCCGGGGTCTGCACGTCAATGGTCAGCAGTTCCAGCGATAGAATGTCCACCTTCTCCTTGACCGGAATGACAAACGTGCCGCCTCCCTTGACGACGCGGAAACCGACTTCCCGCACATTGCCGTCCGGATCCATCAGCTTGCGCTTGCTGCCGGAAATAATCAGCACTTGGTTCGGGCCGGCTTTGGTGTAGCGGCTGGCCCAAATCACGATGAAAATAAAGAGCACAAAAATCAGCGCGCCCACGGCGCTGACGACGCTAAGCCACGGAATTTCGGCGAGGAAGGGAGTCGGGTTCATAGGATCAAATAGTTTTGGTGGAGA
>CAISVF010000438.1 GCA_903888765.1 uncultured Verrucomicrobia subdivision 3 bacterium
ACTTTACCACCGGCAAAAAACAAAAGTGGTAAAGAAACTGGTAAAATTTTTGTGGCGTTCCGACTCCTGTAGCGGCGTCTATGACTGACGGTTGGAAATATATAAAAAAGGTATTTTAGCCATGGCGCACAAAAAAAAGGCGCGGAAAAAACCGCCAAAAACCGCCAGAATACGCCAAAAACCGCCAAACCGGGCCATTTATCGGGATGTTAAATAACTTATATATGGTATCTAGATGTTTGATCGCTGCGGAGGAGCAAACTCAGGCTACAGGGTAACCGACCAGGTGGTAAATTTTTTAAGATCGGTAAATAACGGAAAGATGGTAAGGTGTTTCCCGCTGCCTTAGTGGCAGTCTTTGCCTTCTGAATAAAGCAAAATCATCCATTAATGGCCTGAATGCTGAAAAGCAGGCAAAACGCGGCAGGCTCGGTTTTTGGAATAAGAAAATTAAAACAGCCAATTTCAAAACCCTGTAGGAGCCGGGTTGACGAGGCTCAAATTTAAGCAATGGTAGCGACTACTCGTGTCGTCTCCTAGGTTTTGAAAGCGCCTCAAAATATTTTGAATAAAAAACCAATTTGGGTTCACACTGGGCTGGCCTGGAAAATGGAGATTCGCGGATCGGGATTTATTGGCCGCTCCGTGAAGGTTTTGGTTTTAAAAAGCGGCCAGCGGATTTTGTTTTGGAGGCAGGAATATTTTCGCGACCAACTATTTTATCTTTATTCCGCCGCCGCCAGGGTGTTACCTGTAGCCTTAATATCATGTTAAAACGCACTGCACTTTTTTCCGCGCACCAGAAACTTGGTGCGAAAATCGTGGACTTCGGCGGCTGGGAGATGCCGATCCAATACACCAGCATTACGGACGAGCATTTGGCTGTCCGACGCGCGGCTGGTATTTTCGACATTTCGCACATGGGTGAAGTCACCGTCAGCGGCCCAGGCGCGGCGGCTTTCTTGAATGCGCTGCTCGTCAACGACATTCGCAAACTCGCCTCTGGTCACGGGCAATACACCCTGATGTGCAATGAGCACGGCGGCGTCATCGACGATCTTTATGCCTACCGGCTTTCGGTGGACCTTTATTTGTTAATCATCAATGCCTCGCGGATTGAGGCCGATGTGGCCTGGCTGCAAGCTCAGGCGGCAAAATTCACCGGCGGCGAAGTAACGCTTACGGATGCCTCGCACCATTACGCAGCCATCGCCGTGCAGGGGCCGAAGGTTCGGGAATTCATTAACCAGATCATCCCCGGCCCATCCACGGCCGTATTTACCGTCCCGGCCGTTGCTGCGCTGAAGAAAAATGAGATTGCCGGTTTTAATTTCGAAAAGCACAACGTCCTGGTTGGGTGTACCGGCTATACCGGCGAAGATGGTTTTGAAATTATCGGACCGGATTCGGCGATCCAGCATTTGTGGGATCAGTTCCTTGCCGTCGGCGCTGCCTTTGGCCTCAAGCCCTGCGGCCTCGGTGCTCGCGATACGCTGCGCACGGAGGTGTGCTATCCGCTTTATGGCCACGAGTTGGACGAGCAGACCACGCCCATCGAAGCGGGCGTTGGTTTTTTTGTGGCGCTGGACAAAGGCGAATTCACCGGTCGCTCAGTGCTGGCTACGCAGAAGGCGAGCGGTGTGACGAAAAAACTGGTCGCGTTTAAAATGACGGATAAATCGGCACCGCCCCGGCCGCATTATCCCATCTGGGCGAATGGCGAGCCGGTGGGCCTTGTCACCAGTGGCACGCAAAGCCCGTCGCTGAATCTCGGTATCGGCCTTGGCTATGTGCCGGCTGCGCTGGCCAAAGTGGATACCCGGCTGGAGGTTGAAATTCGCGGTAAACGTTTTGCGGCGGTGGTGGTGGCCAAGCCTATCTTCCGGCCCGGCCAGACGTGAACCTGGCGGGCGGTCCCATTTTTCCGACACACAGTCATCGTTTAGCTAATATTTTTTGCGGCTAAACAAATTTTGTTCAGCAAATGACAATATAGGTAAATCGTTCGGAGCGGGCTTCGGGTAATACTTTGTCCGTCTTACCGCTGTTGCGGTGGGGCGTCCGACAAAACGTTGTTTAAACGGATGTTGGTGGAAGCAATACTCATGACCACGACTGACCATAATTATCTAGTGCTGCCCATGCTGATGGTGGCAGCAGTGGGGTTTGCGCTGACGCCGCTGGCGGCGGCTTGGGCGTGGGCACACTTTTTTTCACCGGCCAAGCCCGGCAAAGATAAGAATGCGATTTACGAGTGCGGCTTGGAAGCCAAGGGCGACGCCTGGATTCATTTCCGCTCGGAATATTATCTCTACGGCATCATCTTCCTGGTGTTTGATGTTGAAACGATTTTTTTGCTCCCGTTCGCGGTGGCTTTCACGGGACTTTCGGTCGGCGCGTTTGTGGCAATGATCATTTTCCTGCTGCTGCTGGTGGAGGGTCTGGTTTGGGCCTGGCGCAAGGGAATACTGAACTGGCACTGAAGCATGGAACTTGGAGATTTAAGCAATGATTGAAGCAGGCCTCAAAAATGAATTACAGAAGCAGGGTGTCTATGTGACGACCCTGGAAGACCTGTATAATTGGGGCCGGGCGAACTCAGTGTGGCCGCTGACCTTCGGACTCGCTTGCTGCGCCATTGAAATGATGGCCGCTTCCATGGCGCGGTTTGATCTGGCTCGCTTTGGCGCGGAAGTCTTTCGCCCTTCGCCCCGCCAGGCGGATCTGATGATTGTCGCCGGCACGGTGACGAAGAAAATGGCGCCACTGGTCGTGCGCATCTACAACCAGATGCCGGAGCCGAAATACGTCATCGCCATGGGTGCCTGCGCGATTTCCGGCGGCCCGTTCAAGCAGGGGTACAACGTTTTGAAAGGCGTGGATCGCTATCTGCCGGTGGATGTGGCGATTCCCGGATGTCCGCCCCGGCCGGAAGCGTTGATCCATGCGATCATGACTTTGCAGGAAAAGATTTTGAACCAGAAGCTCACGGGGCCGGATCGCGCCCGCCATTTGAATGCCGATGTGCCTGGTGAATTTCTGGTGCCGGCCTATGGCAAGCAGGATCTGGAGCCGTCAAAAAATACCGAAGTCTGGCAACCGCCAGCTATCCAGCGTTAAATCGTGGAAACACCCGAACAAATCAAAGCGCGGCTTGAAGCGGCATTACCATCCGCAAAAATTGACGTGGTCACCAACGACTGCGCGGCGGGCGAGCGCTCATTGCTGGTGGATGCGGCTAGCGGTCTGGCCGTGGCCAGATTCCTCCGTGATGATGCGCAATTAAAGCTGGATTACTGCTCCAACGTTACCGGGATTGACTGGCCGGACAAGGAACTCACCGAGAAAATCAAGGTAAAGCAAATCGTGGACGGCGTGGAAAAGGAAGTCGAAGAGGTTAAAAAGACCCTGCGCCCCGGGTTTCTCGAAGTGGTTTATCATTTGTACTCCATGGAACTGAAGCACGGGCCCGTGGTGCTGCGGCTGCGGACGGGTAACCGTGCAGACCAGACCCATGTGCCTTCGCTCACGCCGCTGTGGCGCGGTGCCGAATTTCAGGAGCGCGAAGTCTATGATTTGTACGGTGTCATGTTTGACGGTCACCCGGATCTCCGGCGTATTTTAATGTGGGACGAGTTTGAGGGGTTTCCGATGCGCCGTGATTACATCGCGCCGGATGATTTTGAATACGAACCCACTCCGCACGACGAGGTTTTAGAAGCGGCGAAGAAGCATTACCCGACGGAGGTGAAAGCGTGAACACGTTTGCTGCCAACCCCCCGAAGAATTTTGAGGTGAAGCCCAAGCTGGATGCCAGCGGCGAGGAACTGGGTGAATTGCTCGAGGTTTCCATGGGACCGCACCATCCCTCCACGCACGGCGTGTTCCGCATGGACGTGGTGCTGGATGGCGAAAAAGTGGTTAAACTCAAGCCGGTATTTGGCTACCTGCACCGCAACCACGAGAAAATCGGCGAGAATATTTCGTATCTGGCCTCGATGCCCTACACGGACCGGCTGGATTATTTTTGTTCGATGACCAATAACTGGGCTTACGCGCTCACGGTGGAAAAGCTCGCCGGCCTGGCGGTGCCGGAGCGGGCGGAATACATTCGCGTCATCATGGCGGAACTGACCCGGCTGCAAAACCACACCTGCCTCATCGGTTTTTTTGTGCAGGACATGGGCGCGCTCGGCACCCCGATGATGTATGCCTTTCGCGAACGCGAAAAGATTCTCGACCTTTTCGAGTCCGTCAGCGGCGCACGCATGATGTGCAATTACATGCGGTTTGGCGGCGTCCGGGTGGATGTGAACGACGAATGGGTTGCCCAGGCGAAAGTCGTAGTCACGAACTATGGCAAGTTTCTGGACGAGTTTGAGAGTTTTCTGACGGAAAATGAAATTTTGCTGGCCCGCACGCAATTCATTGGCGTGCTGCCCAAAGCGCTGGCGATTAGCGCCTCGATCACCGGCCCGATGCTCCGCGCTGCGGGGGTGAATTACGATTTGCGCAAGGTGGACCAGTACGGCATTTACGGGCGCTTTCCCTTCAAGGTGCCGGTGGGCGAGCACGGCGACATTTACGACCGTTATATGGTGCGGGTTTTGGAGATGCGCGAGAGCATCAAGATTTTGCAGCAGGCGCTGGCGGAAATTCCGGCCGGGCCGGTCATGGACCCGAAGGCGAAGCTGCGCGGCTTTCGCCCGAAAGCCGGCGAAGTTTACGGCCGGGTGGAAGGTCCGAAAGGCGAACTGGGTTTTTACCTCATCAGCGACGGGTCGCCCAATCCTTACCGCTACCGGGTGCGGCCGCCAAGTTTCATCAACCTGACCGTGCTGGAAGATATGTGCCTGGGACATAACATTTCCGATGCCGTCGTGATTCTCGGCAGCGTGGATATTGTGCTGGGTGAAGTGGACCGGTGAAATTGAATTAATTTATATGCTCGGCGAGCAAATCATCAAAGGCATGGCGGTCACCGCCCGGAATTTCTTCGAGAGCTACGTCTCGAAGGATCGCCTGACCACCGTGCAATATCCCGAGGAGCGCCTGCCGCAGAAGGGAAATACGCGCCAGTTTCCGTTTCTGGTCTATGATGGTGACGATTGGGAAAAAGGCCTGCGCTGCGTGGCCTGCCAGATTTGCGAGAAGGAATGCCCGCCCAAGTGTATTTACATTGTCAAAAGCAAGGACAAGAAGCCGGATTACAAAGGCCAGCCACAGATTTATCCGCTGCGGTTTGATATTGATATTTCGGTGTGCATGAGCTGTTCCATCTGTGTGGAAGTCTGCCCGTTTGAGTCCATCAAGATGAACACCGAATTTGAACTGAGCACGGCGGATCGCTTCGGCGGACTGCTGTTCACCAAGGAGCAACTCGCCAAGCCCAACAGCTATTACCAGAAGGTGCATCCAAACGACGCTGCCGAATCGGATGCGGTCATTGCCTCCGAAAAAGCCAAAGCCGAGGCCAAGGCCAAGGCGGCGGCAGAAGCCAAAGCCAAAGCGGCCGCCGCTGCTGCGGCCACTGCCGCCACGCCCGTGCCGCCGGCCACCACGACCTAACTCATGGGAAACATGTTTACCGCCCTGGATCAAATTTTCGTCAATGTCCTGCACTGGCTGGTCAGCTTTGTGCCGGAACCGTGGCACCCGTTTGCGTCGGCGCTGCTGTGCATCAGCTTCATTCTAATGGTGTTTCCGGCGTTTTTTTCCATCATTACCATTTTTGAGCGCAAGGGCATCGGGCGCATCCAGAATCGGTACGGCCCCAATCGCGTGGGAATTCCCTTCACCAAAATCCGGCTGTGCGGCTTCGGTCAGTTTGTGCCGGACGGTTTGAAAATGCTGACGAAGGAGGACATCGTTCCTCGCGCGGCGGACAAACTCGTCCATTTTCTCGCGCCGGTGGTGATGCTCATTCCAGTGCTGCTGGCGTATGCGGTGTTGCCGTTTGGACGGAAAATGACGATGACGGATTATGATGCCGGGTTGCTCTTCTTTTTCGCCATTGGCGGCGCGGTGGAACTGGCCGTGTTCATGGCCGGCTGGTCGAGCCGCAATAAATATTCGCTGCTGGGGGCGATGCGCGCCATTGCCCAGATGATTAGCTATGAAATCCCCTTGATCCTCTCCGCCGTCACCGTGGTCATGGTGGTGGGCTCGCTGAAACTGGTGGATATCATTGCCGCGCAAAACCACTACGCTTACGGCATTGCCCAGTGGAACGTTTTTACCCCTTGGGGGTTGTTGGGCTTCATGCTGTTTTTCATCGCCTCGTTGGCCGAGTCCAACCGCACGCCATTTGATTTGCCGGAGGCGGAATCGGAAATCATCGCCGGCTATTTCACGGAATATTCCGGCTTCAAATTCGCGCTGTTTTTCCTGGGGGAATATCTTGGCATGTTTGCCATCAGTGGTCTGGGCATCACGCTTTTTCTGGGCGGCTGGACCTCGCCGGTGTCGTTTCTGACCTGGATTCCTTCCTACATCTGGTTTTTCACTAAGCTGATCACCATCATTTTCGTCTTCATCTGGATTCGCGCCACGCTTCCCCGTATGCGGATGGACCAGCTTATGAATTTTGCCTGGAAATTCATGTTGCCGCTGGCGCTCATCAATATTCTGGTCGCCGGCATCTGGCACTTCATGGCTGTGGATTGGCAGCGCTGGATCGTCTGCAGCTTCCTGGTGGTTTTCTCCTATGTCATCCTGGGCCGCGGCTTGATGCGCGGGCAAAAGCTTGGCAAACGCAACTACCGCTACGCTGAATAAGTCATGTCACCCGCTCTTATCATTACCGCTATCGTGACCATCCTGGCTGCCGCCACGGTCATGAGCCTGCGCAATCTGGTGCATTGTGCGCTGGCGATGGCCATCACCTTTTCCGGCATCGCGGCCATTTACCTCCAACTCAGCGCGGAATTCGTGGGTTTCGCTGAAATTCTGGTTTATGTCGGGGCCATTGCGATTCTTATCGTATTTGCCATTTTGTTGACGCGCAGTGGCGAATCACCGGAAAAAAGCGTTCTGACCAGCGGCTGGGGGGCGGGGATTGTAGTTTCCGTTTTGGTTTTCACCGCCCTGGGCTGGGCGGTGCTTAACAGCGCGGGTTTGCCCAAGGCGGCTACCGCCGCCCCCGAAACCACAGTTAAAAACATCGGCGAGGCGCTTATGGGAAAATTTATTCTGCCGCTGGAAATCGTTGGCCTCGTATTGACTGCGGCGATGATCGGCGCGGTGATCATTGCCTTGAAAGAAGATCCTAAAACCGACAACTCCGGGAGGAAATCATGACGCCACTGCAAGCGTGTTTGCTGGTCTCCGCCTTTCTATTCGCCATCGGCTTTGCCGGAGCGGTGACGCGGCGCCATGCCATTCTGGTGCTCATCGGCATTGAATTAATGCTGAATGCGGCGAACTTGAATTTTATTGCGTTCTGGCGGTTCGGGCCGCATCCCGAGGCGCTGGCTGGAATCATGTTCGTGCTCTTTTCCATGGCGCTGGCCGGGGCGGAAGCCGCCGTGGGCCTGGCGCTGGTCATCGCCATTTATCGCCATAAAAAAACCTCTAATTTGGATGAAGTGAAGGATTTGAAAGGATGATCTGGATTGTTAAAAATCTCTGGCTGATTCCCGCGCTGCCGCTGTTCGCGGCGGGCATCATTGCCGTTAACAAACAGCCCGCGCGCAAGTTGGCGGCGTCGCTTGCGATCGGCTCAATGGCCATCGGGTTTCTGCTTTCGCTCTGCGCCTTTGCTGCGACGCTGGGCCATCATGGCGAAGGGGCCTTTCGCGAGGTGTTTAGTTTTCCCTGGATTCAGTTCGGGGGACAGTGGATGACGATTGGCTGGGTGCTGGACCCGCTTACGGCCATCATGTTGGTGATGGTGACGTTCGTCGGCATGCTGATTTTCATTTTCAGCGTTGGCTACATGGCGCACGACCAGAATTTCATGCGGTTCTTCTGTTTTCTCGCGCTTTTCGCTTCGGGCATGCTGGGCGTGGTTATTGCCAATAACCTGTTGCTGCTCTTCATTTCCTGGGAAATCGTGGGCTTGACCAGTTATTTGCTTATCGGTTTTTGGTATCACAAGCCCAGTGCGGCGGCGGCGGCGAAAAAAGCCTTCATTACCACGCGCATTGGCGATCTTGGCTTGCTAATTGGCATGGTCTGGCTCTATGCAGAAACCGGTACGCTGAATTTTTACGAGGAGGGCAGGGGATGCCTGGAACAATCTGCGCTTGCGACCATGCTGGCGCATGTGACCATCGGTGGTCTGGCTGTTTCGACGGTGATCGGACTCTTGATCTTCCTCGGAGCGGTTGGCAAATCCGGGCAGGTTCCCTTGCACGTGTGGCTGCCGGACGCGATGGAAGGTCCCACGCCGGTCAGCGCATTGATTCACGCGGCTACCATGGTGGCTGCCGGGGTATTTCTGGTGGCCCGCGTTTATCCCCTGATGGCGGCCGGTGCCTTGATCGGCGAACATAGCATACCCACGACAACCTCCCTGACGGTGGTCACTTGGATTGGTGCTATCACAGCGATCTTCGCGGCAAGCATCGCGGTGGCCCAAAATGACATCAAACGCATTCTGGCCTATTCCACGGTATCGCAACTGGGCTACATGATGATGGGCATCGGCGTTGGTGGTGTGGCGGTGGGCATGTTTCATCTGATCACCCACGCGTTTTTCAAGGCGCTGCTCTTCCTCGGTTCGGCTTCCGTGATTCATGGCTGCCACGAAGAGCAGGACATACGCAAAATGGGCGGGCTTAGAAAGTATATGCCGGTGACCTTTTTGGTCTATGCTATTGGTATGCTGGCGCTTGCTGGTTTTCCTTTATTATTCTCCGGTTTCTGGAGCAAGGACGAAATTCTTCATCACGCCCATGAGTGGCCGATTTCGCAGATTCCGTTTTATCTCGGCTGCACCGGTGCGCTGTTTACCGCGTTTTACATGACCCGGCAGGTTGCCCTCGTTTTCTACGGCACGTATCGGGGCCATGAAAAATCCGCCGCCCACGGTCATTCAGGCCATGGACACGCGGCCGCCCATAATCATGATCCGCATGAAAGCCCTGCGGTGATGACGGTTCCGCTGATGATACTGGCGGGTTTCGCCATTCTGCTGGGCCTCATTGGCACGCCGGCATGGCCTTGGTTTGACGGCTATTTGAATGGCGAGGGGGTCAAAGTGGATTTCGCCAAATTGCAAGAAACCGCTGGCCTGATGGGCGTGTCCGCGCTGATCGTCATTAGCGGCATTTCACTCGGTATTTTCCTCTATGGCAAACGCCAGCGCCAAACGTCGGCGGAACAGGATGTTCTTGAGGCGGCGCAGCCGGCTCTCTTTAAGCTGTTGCAAAATAAATATTATATTGACGAATTTTATGAGGCGACGGTCATTCGCTTTAATGAGTTTGCCGCCTGGCTCTGTGATTTCTTCGACCAATATGTTTTTGGGGGCTTGGTGAAGCTGGTTAGTTATGTAACCGTTGGGCTTTCTTGGGCTTACCGTTTGATGGATGAAAACTACGTGAATTTTGCCTTTGATGATTTCTGCGAGGGTCTTCGCAAAGGCGGCGGCGGGATTTCCAAAATGCACACCGGTCGAGTACAAACATATCTTCGGATCATCGGGGTTGCGCTGGTGGCTCTGGTCATTATGCTGGTTTGGGGGCATCTGATATGAACCACTGGCTGTCCATTCTCACCTTGGTTCCGTTTGTCGGCGGCTTTGTGGTCGCCGGTCTGGGTGCCGGGCGGAAAAATCTTGTTCGCATGCTCGCCTTAGCCTCAAGCCTTGTTGGGCTTGGCGGAGCGCTTTGCCTGTGGATGCATTTTGATGCCAGCCAGGGAGGAATTCAATTTGCTGAAAAAGTGGCTTGGGTGCCTTCGTTGGGTATTGACTACTTTCTGGGCGTGGATGGCCTCGGCCTGCTCATGGTGCTGTTGACCGCCATTGTCACGCCGCTGGCAATTCTCGCCTCCTGGAATGTCGAAGACCGGCCTCACGTTTTTCACATGTTGGTGCTATGGTTGCAGGCCGGATTATTCGGCACCTTCACGGCATTAAATTTTTTCCACTGGTTCCTGTTCTGGGAACTCGGCTTGATTCCGGCATTTTTCCTCATCAAACTGTGGGGCGGCCCCAAGCGTGGTCCGGCCGCGACCCAATTTTTCATCTACACCATGGTTGGCAGCGTGGCTTTGCTCTTGAGCTTTCTCGCCATCCGCCTGGCCACCGGTAGTTTTGATTTTATCGAGCTTGCCAGCCTTGCGAAGCAGGGCGTGCTCGCCGGAAAATTGCAGGCCACTTTTGGCTGGAGCAATATCGGCATGATCGTTTTTGTCGGGGCTTTTCTCGGCTTTGCGGTCAAGGTGCCGGTGATTCCCTTTCATACGTGGCTGC
>CAISVF010000439.1 GCA_903888765.1 uncultured Verrucomicrobia subdivision 3 bacterium
GGCCAGTAACCAGGCTTTTTTGACTTTGCTCTGCAGTCCCGGCAATTCCAGGCTGCCACTGCCCGGCCACTGGAAAATTTCCAGATAGATTTTTCCGGGCTTGGTGGTCGCGCGCCAGTTCCACGCGGGAACAAATTTGGGTTTGCCATTCTTCTCTTTTTCCGTGGCGCTAAACGCGCCGGCTTCTGCCCCAAAGGGCGTCGGGCCGGAGCCGTAAATGGCCTCACCATTAACCTGCATCCAAGCGCCGACTTCGGCGAGCCGGTCCACGCTGGGCTGGGGAATCAGGCCTTCGCTGGTCGGCCCGACATTGAGCAGGTAGTTGCCATTTTTGCTGGCGATATCACAGAGATTCTGGATGATCGTTTCGGGAGATTTCCAATTGTTGTCGTGGCGGTTATAGCCCCAATGATCGTTGAGCGTCATGCAGGTTTCCCAGTCCACGCCGGGGCCGAATCCGGCCGGCGGGATCTGCTGTTCCGGCGTGCCGTAGTCGCCGACCCGCTCCTTGCCGGTATCCATGCCTTCCATGCCCGCCCGGGCCTTGCCGACGCGATTATTAATGATGAGCTTCGGATCCAACGCGCGCAGGTAGCTATAAAGATCCGCGCCCCGCTCCTGCGTCCAGGGCGACTCCCATTCACCATCAAACCAGAGAATGCCGGGATGATACCCGGTAACGAGCTCCTTGAGCTGGCCTTTCATGTAGGCGGTGTAACGATCCATATCCGGTGTGCCGGTGGCGACATCATTCCACGCGCGGCGCGTGCCCCAGTCAGAGCTGTGCCAGTCCATGATGGAATGATAGAGACAAAATTTGATCCCGGCTTTTTTGCATTCATCCGCCAGATCGCGCAGCGGATCGCGCTGGAAGGGCGTGGATTTAATGCACCAGTCCGTCAAGGCAGACGGCCACAGGCCAAAGCCGTCGTGATGCTTGGAGGTAATGACAATATACTTCATGCCGGCAGCCTTGGCGGTTTGCACCCAGGCGTGGGCATCGAATTTTACGGGGTTAAACTCCTTGGCAAACTGCTCGTAGCGGCTAACCGGAATGTGCGCCGATTCCATGATCCACTCGGCATAGCTGGTTTTGCCGTCCCATTCCCCGGCCGGAACCGAATACACCCCCCAGTGGATAAACATCCCGAATTTCGCCTCGCGAAACCATTCCATGCGGGCGTCGTGCTGTTTCGGCGTTTCCGCCGGCACTGCGGGCGGGGCGGCAACCATTTTGGCCGCCGCCGTCAAGACCGCCAGAGCGACGATGAATTTTGTTTTCATAAGTATAATTTTTTCCGGATCCTAAATGGACGCAAAGAAACGCGCCCCGTTGAACATCAGCGTTTTTTGCCTTCAAAATGCTCCTCAATTTCTTCCAGGGTCTTGCCTTTGGTTTCCGGCAGGAAGAACGCGGCGGTGATGAAATAAACCACCGTACAGCCGGCAAAGATGAAGAACATCGTGGCATAGCCATGCTTGCCGACGCTGGGGAGAAAGACGGCGGCAATGGTGGTGGACACCGCTTGGTTGACCAGCAGCGCGATGCTCATGCCGTTGGAGCGGATCCGCGTAGGCATCAGCTCGGACAGCGCCAGCCAGACACAGACGCCGGGGCCGACCGCAAAAAACGCCATGAAGCTGAAGATGCAGATGGCCGTCAGCCAGCCGTTTTGCGTGGAGGGAACGGGCGTGATCAGCGCGTTTTCAATCTTCAGCGGCGCCGCCTTGGCGACGTCAAGGCTGGCAAATGGATTCTTGAAAAACGATTCCACCTTGCTCGACGGCAGACAGCTGTCACGGGTGATTTCCAGCGTGGCCAGCGCATCATCGGAGCGCACCACCTTGCTCGCAGCCACATAATCCCCGGCGGAATAGATGATCACCATGGTTGCGGGTTTGCCGCTAATGGACTTGCCGGGTTCCCCGGCGGAGGCCAGCAATTTATCAGCTGACTCCTGATTAAAGGCGACCACGGCTTTTTGGTCCGCCGTGACGAGCGCCTGCACCGCAGCCTTCACATCCACGCGCTGCGATTCTGTCTTTTTGAAAATAAACCCGGTGCAGAGCAGCGAGACGATGATGCCGGCGCTGCCGAGCGAGAGCAGAAATTTGCGCCCGCGCCGGTCCACCAGCGCCACCCCAGCCATCGTCACCAGAAAATTAACCAGGGTGAGAATGACATAGCCAAAGTGCGCCTGCTTGTCGCTCAGCCCGGCCTGGATGAGGATGGTGGCGTTGTACCCGATGATAGAGTTGACGCCGGTGGCCTGATTGCATGCCAGAATCACACAGGCCATCACAAAGGGAATGACATAACGGCGGCTGAAGAGCGACTCCTTGATATTCGTGCCGGAAGCGCTCTGGGCTTTTTCGGCAGCAATGGTTTCCACCATTTCCTTGAGCTCGATTTCCGCCTGCGATTCCGTACGGGAACGGAGCAGCGCGGTGCGCGCGGCATCCGCCTGCCCGCGGCGGCACAGCCAGCGCGGTGATTCGGCCACAATAAAGCTGCCAATGACAAAGAGAATTCCCGGCGGAAGCGATACCCAGAAAATCCCGCGCCACGCTGCATCCTTGAAAGCAAACAGCTTGTCGGCATCATGCAGCTTTTCAATGGCATCCACCTGCAGGCTGAAATAATAACCGATGATGGCAGCCGCCACGATGCCGAGCGTGAGGAGCCATTGGAAAATGCCCGTCCCTTTGCCGCGATCCGCCGCGCCGAGGCACTCCGCGAGATACAGCGGGACCACCACGCCGATCAAACCGGCACTCACGCCTTGCAACAGACGCCCTAACACCAGCGGGCCATAGCCATGCGCGAGGGCAATCATCGGGATGCTAGCCACAAAGAGGATGCCGCTCAGCGCCATCATCTTTTTGCGCCCCAGCCAGTCCGCCAGCATGCCGGCAAACAGCGTGGAGATAACGCTGCCAAGCAGCACGGCTGCGACGATGAAGGAAAGCTGGCCCGCATTCATGCCGGAGGTCGCCTCCAGATAGGGCAGCGCACCGGCAATAATACCAACATCGACGCCGTAGAGGAGCCCGCCGAGTCCGGCCACCAGAAGAAGAAAACGATTGTAGCCGGTTTTAGTCGTGTTGTTGGATGCAGTCATATTTTTTGGTTTTTCCACTTCCGTTTTTCCTCATTGCAAGCCGCCATCAAACGAGCCCAATCCGGCGGCTGGCCGCGCTAAAAGCCCCGCCCTTCACAGGGTCGGCAACAAAGTTTCTATTTTTTATCAGGTCTGCCGGCGAAAGGGTATCCCCCATTTTAGGGGGCGACCACCGAAAAAAACTGCCCCGCTGAACTCACCCAAATGTGGTATGTAATAACCTTCGGACTTACTCTAGGATGCCGGAAATTGTCATTGCAAATATCTGAACTGGGGAAATAAAAAATTTATGTCAAACGTAAACCTGCCTTCGAACCGCCGCGACTTTCTGAAAACCGTTGGTCTGGTCGGGGCCGGACTGGCGGCAGCAAACCTGAATCGAGCCGGCGCCGGGACAGCCAATGCGGCGCAAACTCCCGGCTCGGCGGCCTTGAGTTCCAATTACAGCAAAACCCGCCCCCGGCCGAGGGGCCAACAGCCGGTTCACCAGCTAACCACCAAACCGCTGGAAAAAGTGCGCGTGGCGGTCATTGGCCTGCATCGCGGGATGACCCATGTGAGCAGTTGCCTGGGCATTGAATTTGCCGAAGTAGTGGCCGTATGCGATATCGTCGATGACCGCGCCCAAGCAGCGGCCAAGCTGTGTGAGAAAAGGTCCGGCAAACGTCCGGCCATCTACAGCGGAAATGAAAATATCTGGGAACAAATGGTCGCCCGGGAGGATATTGATGCGGTCTATATCGCCACTCCTTGGGACTGGCATGTCCCCATGTGTCTGGGAGCCATGAAGCAGGGCAAACACGCTTTCGTGGAAGTGGCAGCGGCGGTCACGGTGGATGATTGCTGGAGTCTGGTCGATGCCAGCGAGCGCACCCAGCGGCACTGTGTCATGCTGGAAAATTGTTGTTACGGTGAAAATGAGCTGTTTGTGCTGAACCTGGCCCGGCAAGGTGTGTTTGGAAAATTAACCCATGCCGAATGCGCTTATTTGCATGACTTGCGCGGGGTGCTTTTTTCGCTGGGAACAGAAGGAGATTGGCGGCGCAATTATCACTGGCAATACGATGGTAATTTATATCCCACGCATGGCCTGGGTCCGGTGGCTCAATACCTGGGCGTCGGCCGGGGCGATCAATTCAAATATATCGTATCCATGAGCTCGGAGGAAATGAGCCTGACCAATTATCGCAACGAACAGAAACCCAACGGAGGCCGTCACGCCGCCGAGAAATATATCTGTGGCGACATGAATACTTCGCTCATCAAGACCGAGCTCGGCCGGACCATCATGGTGCAACACGACGTCGTCAGCCCGCGTCCCTACAGCCGAATCAATGCCCTTTACGGAACCGGCGGAGTATTTTTTGACTACCCAGCCCGGTTATCCGTTGATCATCCGAAACAGTACAGCCTGGAAGCGGATGGCTCGGAAGACTGGCTTTCCGATAAAGACCTGAAATCCATGCGGGACCAGTTCACCCATCCGCTGTGGAAAAGACTTTCGGACCGCGCCAAGGGCGGCGGACACGGCGGCATGGATTTTGTGATGAGCTGGCGCTTGCTGGATTGCTTGCGACGTGGGGTCACACCCGACAGCGTGGTGTATGATGCCGCAGCTTGGAGCAGCATAATCGAAACCTCCGTTCATTCCGTGGCCAACGGCAGTGCGCCGGTCAATATTCCTGATTTTACCCGTGGTTTGTGGAAAACCCTGCCGCCACTAGAGATCGCCATTTAAATTAAACCAACTAATTTTACATGGCTTTAGTACAGATTGGGGTGATCCCCTAAAACAAAAGCTGGCGATTGGCCTTGGGCCAACAGTTCCTCGCACGGCCAGCTAAACCCCCGTTGACTCATGGAAAAAAGACACCGAAGGGATCTGAGTAAGCAGGTCCTTTCAGACTCATGTTCCGGCTGGGAAAAGTAGA
>CAISVF010000440.1 GCA_903888765.1 uncultured Verrucomicrobia subdivision 3 bacterium
GTGACGCGCAGTCGTATTACCCGGTTACTCCCCAATGGTACGGTGGATCCCACCATCAATTTTGGTTACGGGGCCAACAGCTTTGTGGCCGCCGTTTTGATTCAGCAGGACACCATTGCCGGCTATCCCGCGACCAACGTGTTGGATGAGAAAATCATTATCGGGGGCGGATTCACCCAATATGCCCATGAGTCCCATCCTTATCTCGCCCGGATTTACGGCGGTTCCATCGGTGGCTCCGGGGCGATTCAGTTCACTTCTTCCGGATACTCCGTGAATGAGAATGCCACGAATGTTCTCCTCACCGTTCTCCGCACCGGCGGTACGAGCGGCACCAATGCGGATGGCTCCGGCTCGGTGCTGGTGCCCTTCACCACGAGTGATGGCACTGGCGTGGCTGGAGTGAATTACACGGCGGTGACCACCAATTTGACCTTCGCCTTGGGCGAAGTGATCCAGACCATTTCCATTCCCGTGATGGATGATCATGTCATTACTCCGGACCTGACCGTGAACCTGCAGGTGGATCCGGTGTTGCCGACCTTGTATGGCAACCAGCCCACCGCCGTGCTGACAATCATTAACGATGATAGTTATATCACTTTTGCCTCGTCCACTTATCAGGTCGCTAAAAACATTGTGAGCGGTTCCGCTGCCATCAAGGTGCTCCGTCAGGGAAGCACCAGTGGCACGGCCTCGGTTTTGTTCAGCACCGCCAGCGGTGGTAGCGCCACGCCGACCACGGATTACGCTCCTGTGAGTCAGTTGATCACCTTTGCTCCGGGCGTTTCGAATGTGACCGCCTACGTTCCCGTGATCAACAATGGCATTCCCGAAGGCAATCGCACGGTCATGATGCTGCTCACCAATGTTTCCGGCCCCATTCTTACCATCTTGACCAACCCCATGACGGCGACTTTGACCATCATTGATACGGTCAACGCCCCCGGACAGCTCGCCTTTGCCTCGGCTAATTACTCTATCTTGGAAGGTGGCGGGGTTGGTTACACCAACGCTTATATTTCCGTCGTCCGGGCCAATGGTGTTTCGGGAACCGTCTCGGTTCAGTTCCAAACGCTGGATGGCTCGGCGCAGTCTGGCTTCAAGTACGTCGCTACGAATGGCGTGTTGGCTTTTGGCGATGGCGAGACCACCAAGACCTTTGCGGTGCAGGTGAAAAACACCAGCACGGCGGAAGGCCCGGAAACCATGTTCGTGGCCTTGTCCAATCCGACGGGCGGTGCCTCTCTGGGCACTCCCACTAACACGACTCTGACCATTCTCAATACAAATATTGGTCTGGCCTTTGTCTCGGCCACCAACACGTTCCTGGAAACGGGCGGCACCGTTTACAATGGCCAGTTGAACACGGTCTTTATCAACGTGGTCCGTTTTAATAACACCAATGGTATTACCACCGTGCAATACGCCACCGCGGATGGCACCGCCATAGCCGGCACCAATTACACGGCCGCCAGCGGCACCTTGACCTTTAACCCCGGCCAATCCATCGCCCGTATTCCGGTGCAGTTGATCCATAATCCCAATGTGACCGGCACGCTGGGCTTCTCCTTGAGCCTGACCAACCAGAGCGGCGACGCGCAGTTGACTTCGCCCACCAACAGTTGGGTCCAGATTCTGGATGCGGAAACCGGATTGCAGTTCGTCACGGCGACGACCAATGTGCTGAAAACGGCGGGTTACGTCATCCTGCCGGTGTTCAATTCCAATCCGGTTCGCGGTCCGGTGTCCGTAAGTTATTCCACCGGCGGCGGGACGGCTAAGGCTGGCGTGGATTATACGGCCGTCAGTGGCACCTTGACCTTTACCAACGGTCAATACCTCAATTACATCGTGGTGCCGATCATTCCCAACGGCTTGATCCAGACCAACCAGACGTTTAACGTGTCTCTGTCCTCACCGACCCAGCCGGGGGTGGTGGTGGCTCCGGCGACCGAGGTGGTCACCATCCTGGAAACCAACACGCCGGCCGGCTTGGACTTTTATAGCCCGGTCGTGGTGGGCGGCAATCAGGGCACCACCACTTTGGATAATGGCGGCTCGGGAGTGCAGTTGGCCTGGTTTGCTTGGACCTGCACTAACAGCGGGCAAGTGGAATTTGACACCATCGGCAGCGTGGATGATGTCGCGGGGATAACGAATTTGACCACGTATATGGGAGTATATACGGGCACGAATATTAATGCTCTCACCGAACTTTCGGTGAATGCCGGAATGTATCCGAATCCAAATTTCATCTTAACCTCCTCAGATATTCGGATTTTCGATCTCGCCAACTTCAGTGGCAATCCGGCCGTTTTGTCGCAGCGCGGGAGTTATTATCAGCCCTACGCTGGCCCCAGCCAGGTGCGGTTTAATGCATCCGCCGGGAAAACCTATTACATCGCGGTGGAAACCGTTTCGAATCTGCTAACGTCAGTCATCTACGGTACGCCCAATAGTTTGCGGTTTAATTTCAACCCGAATAACACCAATTTCAACTATCGAGCCGGCTTTGCCAGCAGCACCATCTACAGTCCCGCTGGCGGCAGGATTAAGCTCAATTGGGCGCTCCATCCGTCCGGCGTTTTCCGGTTTGCTACGGAAGATCTGGATTTGACTGGCTTGACCTATTCCAATGGCATTCCGATGCTGCTCTATCAGGTGGCCGAAACTGAGCAAAACCGGCGTCCCCGGGGTAATTTCAATAATAATCAATTTAATACCACCGTAAAGGGTACCACCTATCAAACCAATGGTCAGTTTGACTATGTTTTCGACGTTCCTGGTTTGCTGGTCACCGTGACCCGTGTGGCGGGGGCCTACGGGCGTGTACAGGTGGGCTATACCACCACGGATATTCCGGTTAATTCTCCCTGGATGGGGACCAATGGTTTCTTCAATAACTACTTGGTCAACGGTGATTCACCCGCCACCGCTGGCACGGATTACACCCCGGTGAGCGGCACGCTTACCTTTGATGATTCCGAAATGACCAAGACGATTTTTGTGCCGATCATAGATGATGGCCGGCAGGCCCAGCCCAACCGCGATTTTCTCATCCTCCTGACCAATGCTGTCTTGGACACGGCTGAGTCTTCCGCGGTTCAGCAACCCCGTTTGGACCAGACTTTTAGCCAGGCTTTGGTGCGGATTCTGGATGCAGATATTGATCCCAAAGGGCCGACGCTCACAACGGTGACGACTACTAATTTCAATCCGTTTTACCAAAGCAATGTGATTTCGACCCAATTGATTGTTACCGCCGATGCCACCAATGGGGTCTTCAACTTCCAGAAATCCCATTATCGGGTGACGCGGGATATTACTAACTATTGGAAAAACACGCCCATTACCGTATTTGTCAACCGCAGTGGTACGAATTCATCGGCTTCGCCGACCGTTTATTGGCGCGTCAACAATTATTACCTCGCCAACAATAGCGCCGATCTGGCTAACGGCGAATTCCCGCTCCAGCCGGGCTCTGATTACGCTACGCCGACCCCGGTGAATAATGCCGGGATTCAAGGACTGGTCCCTGATTTCGAATTTGCGGGCGGCAATAACGGCACCGTAACTTGGGGTGCTGGGGATACCGATTCCAAGCCCATTACCTGTACCATCAAGAACAATGGCCTCCAGCAATTTAACGAGGACTTTATTATCAGCCTGTATGAATTGGACTCCAAAGGCCACCCGATTCCCGCCGGCATGGTGGACCGCACCACGGTGACTATTCTTTACGATGACAATCATCCGCCGGCTGGTTCCGTGGATGAATATTACAATTCCGATTACAGCTACAACATGCTGGCCATTCATGCGACGGTGCCGCCGCAAATGAGCCACCCGGGCACGGACGGTGAAGTCTATGGTCTGGCCGTTCAGCCGGACGATAAGACCATCATGGTGGGCGACTTCGCCTCTTATGACGGAACCAAGCGCAGCCGGATTGCCCGCGCAAATACCGACGGTACGCTGGATACGACCTTTGACCCCGGTTCCGGTCCAAATAGCTATGTGAACTGCATTACCTTGCTTCCGGGCAATCGTTCCATCATCGGTGGCACGTTCTCGTCTTACAATGGTTCGTTCCGCAATCACATCGCCTTGTTAACCGCCAATGGTTCGCTGGACAACACCTTTAATCCCGGGTTGGGCTTTAACGGGCCGGTCAAGGCCGTCGTCTTACAGGCGAATGGAGAAGTTTTGGTGGGCGGCAATTTCACCTCCTATAATGGCGTACCCCGCCGTTATGTGGCCTTGTTAAATCTGGATGGTTCTCTCGATACAACGTTTGATCCGGGGACCAATCTGAACGCGGCGGTAAATGCCGTGGTGGTCCAGTCCTCCGGCAAGGTGATCGTCGGTGGTGCCTTTACTTCGGCTGGCGGTATCCCTGGCCAGGACTACGTTGCGCGGTTGAACCCGGATGGTACCTTTGATCCCAGCTTCGACCCGGGGTCTGGTGCCAATTCCTCGGTTTTCGCTTTGGGAGTGCAGCCGGATGACAATATCGTGGTGGGCGGCCAATTCTCCATGATGAATGGACGTACCGCCAATAGCCTGGCGCGCCTGACCGTCAATGGGTTTACCGATCCCAATTTCTTTGGCGGCGTGGGCGTGGATGGGCCGGTGTATCACCTCAATGTGCTGACAAACACGATCTTCTCGACGACCAATTCCAGTGTCGCCATTCAGACCAATTTCACCATCCTCGTCGGTGGCAGCTTTACCTCAGTGAATAGTACCCATCGTTTGGGGTTGGCCCGGTTGAATCCGGATGGCACGGTGGACACCACCTTCCTCGATCAGGCTTACAATCAATTTGCCGGCTTCCCCCGGGATCGTTTCACCGATCCGGTGGCTACGGTCATGGCTTCCGGTATTCAGAGCGATGGCAATATCATGGTGGGTGGTACCTTCAGCCGCGTGGGCGGTGGTCAGGCGGATGA
>CAISVF010000441.1 GCA_903888765.1 uncultured Verrucomicrobia subdivision 3 bacterium
GAGGTCACGAACTCAGAAACAGCGGGCAGGGGTTCAGGGCGGAACCGGCCATTGCATGGCCTGACACCATTTAAGTGCCTTTATGGTCTGCTTGGCGTGCTTTGATTTGCAGCCAAAGGTGCTCCAACGCTAGCGGCAAGTCCTCGTTAGGCTCCAAATGCCGACCAAGGGCAATGCCTCCAAATTTAATAGTTGGCTTCTGCCCAATTTTATCCCCCAAAACAAAGGTGTATGAAAGTAGGTACAGCGACCTGATGTTACATGGGGTGCCACGGGCGGTATAACTTGCCGTCACCGCAAATGGAACAACACTATCAGTACTTACGACATAAAATCCTTTTTTGGCAGGATGCATCGCTAAAACGATATTTTCCAAACTGTATCTCGGTAAAACCAGTGCAAATCCAAAATCGGGCGGCATGACATCCCAATTCGTAATGCCAAATTCACTGGGAAATGTGAGATAAGCAAATTGTAGTCCGATTGAGCTATCAACGGAGTGCAAATGCATTTCGTCTTGGTTTGTCGCTACTTCGGCACTCAGGACCAATGAACGTTGCCCATAAAAATCCCGCTCTCCTAACTCGACTTGTTTATTGGAAATCTGACAGCTTTTTATTGAAACCAATAATGCCACCAATGAAAACAGGGTGGCTGCGAGAGACAACAGGTTGGCCGGGGTGTTCCATTTCTTTTCCGTGCTCTCAGTAGATGACGGAGCTACCGGTACAACCGCAGGCCGAATTGTGTTTCTTCTGGTGCCCATTCGATAATCAAAAATTTATTTCTCGACTGACTTTGGCAGATTCTGCGCGATTTTGGTGAACAAATCAAACGCGGTTTCCAAATCGTTGGCGGTCTCGGCGGCGATGAGCTGATGGCCGGCCCCGCCCCAGGCCCGGGCGGAAGGGGGAGCCAGCAGAGAACCGGCGGCTAAAATCAGGGCAAGGAATTTCCACATATCGGGTGACGATTTGAATACCTAGCGGCGGCAGATGCCAGAAAAACCAGACTTAAAGGAGCTTTTTAAGGCTAAAAGGAAAAACGGAGTGGTGCAGCCTCTGTTTGCGAGGAGGCGGTGTCAGTGGCGAATAGCATCAAACCATGCACTAACCCCTTCACGAACTTTTGGCCAGGAAAGAATCCAATCCAGTTGAATACTGGCGGCAGATGACTTTTTACAACGAGAAGTATTGCTACCGCTGGGAGAAGTGATTTTAAGTTGAGTGGTCGCCCGCCGGCAGCGCGCACAGAAAAGGCGCGGCAAAGGTGCGCCGATGGTTGTTCACTGGAATGGAGTTTTCAGGGGAACGAGCACCAGAAAAGATTCCATCGCACCCTCTGGCAAAGCTGCCAACGAAAGAATTGTCGGCCGGCCACCTGCGAACAGCAGCTTGGGCATTTCGAGACGATTGAATTTTTGGACGGAGCCATCGTCCCAGCGAAGGGAAAAATCTTTCACCAGCGGATGCTGCGAGGGTTGCCAACTGCGGCCATCCGGCGATTCAAACAACAACAGACTGCGGCCATATTTTGTCAGAAACGGGGCGTCATGATCTTTCACGATGGCGTAATAGCGGCCGTCCTGAATCCACTCGAAATGGTCATCAATGTGAAAATCAAAGCGTTTTTTGACTTCGGGCAGCAGTTGGTTTTTATTCACCATGGGTTCAGGGTAACGCACGAACGGGACCAACGGACTGTCCGCATCCGCGCCGAAATGAAACACACCGCTGCCGAAGCGTCCCGGGCCTTCGCCGAGCGTCTTGTAATAGAGCCTAAAGCCACCCTCGGGTTTAATGACGAGGTTGGGAACATTGATGATCGTCTGGCCAAAATTCTTGCCGACATCAATCAGGGGCTGGTCGAAACGCTGCCACGGTCCGCCTGGCGAATCTGCCACCGCCACCCCGATGCGCTGGTGGTTGCGGTGTATCCACCATTCGTCTGAAGATGCAGCAATCGTCCGGTTTGCCGCCCAATTGGTCGTGCCCCGGTTGCCGGTATAATAAAGATAAAATTTCTCACCAATACGGACGACATCCGTGTTGAAGGCCGAATGCCCATCCCAGAAGTTGCCGCCTCGCGACGGCAACGCGACGCCCTGAAACTCGTAAGGGCCGACTGAATTCGTGGCCGTGGCCCAGGCAATTTCTGCGTGGGTGCACCAGGCGTCGTAGCCGAGCTTAGTGGGCCAGCGCGAATAAAAGAGATAGTATTTCCCATCCCCGCCCGCAACGAGGCAGGGATCCCACAAGCACCAGCCGGGCTGCTGAAAAACGGCCGTGCGCGGGGTGGTGGGCGGGATTAATTTGGCAAAATCCAAATCGGCCGCCGAACCAGCGCAGGGCAAGAGCATGGTCAATCCCAAAGCCATCAGCAGGCCGACCCGCCAACGGTGAAATTTACTGATAGGAAATGGCTTTTTCATGGGCGGTGATTTACTTGGCGATCCTAAAGATTGGCGGAAAAGCTGAAGGTGGGAAATCAGAAAGCAGAAAAAATTAAAAAACCAACATGTCGCCTGCTGGAAAACCACTGAGCATCGTCGGGGTTGAGACCTTGATATATGTCGCAAAGGTATTGGGGAGAGCCACGAGGCACTTAGTCGGCTGGTCACTAAGCCGGGATTGAAATTACTAAGTTGGCATTAAATATTTCGGCCTTGGTCAACCGGGCGCCGATCCAGGGCGGGAGACGGGGACGGCTGGGGCTATGGTTGGTGGGTGGGGTTCATTCTTTAGGATTCATCACACTCACACCCATGAGGCCGATGACGACTTCCTGCGAGAGCGTTTCCAGCGTCACGTCTCGCAACGCCACGCCGGGGCGCAGTTTCCAGCCATAGACCATTGCGCGGCAATTCTCGCCGAGCTGTACCAGTGGCGGTGGCGTATTTGGCAGCGAAAACCCATCGCGCCGATAGTCGTAATCCATGCGACCAAACCGGCACAGCGACCAGAAATTTTCCGGCGGCACGAGACCGAGCGTTTCTTCCACGCCGTCAGCATAGTGAAAACGGAGCATGGCATTGGCAATTTTTCCCTGCATCGGATTGCTTGAACCGCACACGAGCAACCAGACCGCGTCGCCGGCGGCGTTGACCGGCACCGTGGTCGCGCGCGGCCAGTTGTCCCAGAGCGAGGTGAACGCGATGTTCTTTTCCGCGCCGAGTTTGGCAAACGCCACGCGTTGCGGCGTGAACACCGGCTGGCCCAGCCCGGCAAGTTTGATCTCCGGCACTTTGATGCCCCAGTGAATGAACGTCCACGCGCTCCAGCCGTCGTAGCCGAGGCACATCGAGCAGGAATCAGGACGCGGCGAACGGTAGTCTTGCTGGAAAATGGCGCGGATGTCGCCGTTGAACTGCGCGGACAAATCGACTGGCCGCCAGGTCGCATTCGCCGGCGCCTCACGCAAAATTTTTGGATTGGGTTTTTCCAGCACATGGACTTTGGTGACTTGATAGCGCGGCACGTCACCGTCCATTTTCGCGAGCGACAAATGATAGCCGGGCACGCATTCCGATTTTTCCTCGGCCAACGAGGGCAGCACTCGGTTCGCACCTTCAAGTTCCAGTTCTACCACAAAGTTCGTCCCGACGGGCGTGGCCAGATGCAACATTCCAAAACCCGTCCACGGCTCGATGGTGAATTTCGCCGACTGACCGTTCAGTTTTACGGACTTCACGCTGGCCGAGCGCACCGGCAAAGCAAATTTTACGGTCGCCGGTTTGGTGAGGTGCAGCGAGTAAAGGTTGGTCTTGAATTGCAGCGCGAAATCCGGCGTGTGGATGGACGCCTGTTCCCAGTTTGATGGAAGCGCCGGTTCGCACCGCACCACGCCGTTCGGATAATCGGGCCGATAACCAAACAAGCCTTCGACCACGGCCCGTGCGAACATCGAGGAGATATCCGTGAAATCAATCGCGCAGTTCGGGTGGCTCAAGCCGCCGGGGGAAATTTTATTCACGCTGCCATAGCCACCCTGTTCATTGCTGTAACCGCTCCGGCGCACGCCGTCGCCATACATGGATTCGATCATCGTGCCGCGCAGAATTTGCCAGCCGTCGTCGCCCTGACCGCTTAGGAAATAGCCGAGCGCCATCGCGAAATTATCGCCATGAAACAGTTCGCGGATGGACCATTGGCCCGGCACAAAATTTGAAGACTGGCGCATTTCGCCGTAAGGCAGCTTGATTCTTTCCATCGCCCACTCGGTGTAATACATCGCCGACCACGCCTGCTCCGGCGTCGTCAGGCCGGCTTCGATGGGAACGTGCTGCGCGTAAATCCATGCGTCGTCATGCACGCGATGATGACCGCCGGCCTCGACAAATGAGGCAAAATGTCCTTTGTCCGCGAGCCACAAAACGCGGTTCACGGCAGCGCGAATTTTATCCGCCTCGGCATCGTGTTTGGCCGCACCGGCAGCATCACCCAACCGGCGGCGCAGGTCCGCAGCGGCGCGCTGGCCATAATAAACGTAGGCCGATTGTTCCGGTGTGCCGCCACCGTTGAACCAGATGGAATCGCTCGGCCAGGTGTTGTTGTAGCTTTCGTAAAGCCCGTCGCCGTCGGGATCAAAACATTCCCGGCAACGCTGCAAATGGAGTTCGAGCATCGGCAGCAGGACTTTTTCCAGTTCCGGATCAGCCGTCGCGCGCCAGGCACGAATGGCCTCGTCGAAAAATTGCGTTTGAAATTCGTAGTGCGGCGGCTGTTTGTAATCAATAAAGCCCGCTCCGAGAAAGCGCGAGTTGCCCGCCTGTTGGCAGCCGTTCCGGGAAAACTCCGGCTTAAGTTTATTGGGGTCCGTCTTAACCTGAAGTTTGCCCCAGAATTCCACCGCGCGGCGCACCTGATCCGGCCAGCCATAATAAATCGCGCCGCCCATCGTGCGCCAGCCGGGCTGCTGCTGACGCCACTGCGAGCCGCCATGAACAAAACACGGGTTCACAAAAATGCCCATCGAGGCCGCGACCGCCACGCCGACGCCGGCATTGAGATACGGATCGGGCGTTGCCACCACCACGCGCTCACCGAGCTCCTTCACCCGGGCGTAGCCCAAATCAAACGCCTTGGCCGGATCGGCAATCGCACCCGGGTCGAGCGGCTGTTCGCGCCGCACCAAAGTTGCATAACCTTTGGGATCGTTTTCGTCGCAGGCAACGGCAACCGACTGCGCCTGGCCGGCGGCCAGCGGCACGGTTGCCACCAAGCCGGCGACGGAGAGGATTTGACTGGCGAGTGGCTGTGTCCGGGAAACATTTTCGCGGTGGGAATAATTTAATTGTTCCCACTTTACGACCGGCGCGGAAATCTTTCCCTGAATTTGCGCCAGCCGCGAGGCGGGTTCACGGTCGAACTGATAACCGTTTTCAGAAACCTGCACGCGGAATTTCCCGCCCTGGTCCAAGTTTGGCGGAAAAAAACACCACAGCGCCGCGTCGCCCACCTGCGCCCCTTCGACGGCGAGTCGGGCGGTGAAGCCCGTGGCGTCGGCAAGCGTCGTACCGAGGAGTTTTGCCGTCAGCCCCGGTAGGCGTGGATCGGTCAGCTCCCACTCCATGCGTCCCGGTCGGTAACGCATGATGCGATGGGCAAAGTCCTGCAAGAAAATGCGGTTGCCGCCGCGGTCAATGCCGGCATAAAGAACGCCCATCTGGCCGTTGAGCGACGGCATCTCGCCCGACCAGGCAAACGCAAACCTTTCGAAGCAATAGAGCGGCCGGTTGTTCCAGCGTGTGCCGTTGGTGATGACAATGGCGTCGCCATCCGGCTCGTAGATTAAACTACTGGTTCCCTCCGCCAAACTGTTTGAGATTGCCGCCGAAATAATCAGCAACCACATTCCCAACTTTTTCAACACGCAATTCATTGGCATTGGTTAAAATGAAGATTTTCAATACTTTTAAATGATGCGCAGGCACCAGATGGAATCTTTGAGTTCGGCATAAACCGCCTGGCGGGCGCCATCGCTGGTGAGCCGCTGGAATGGGGACAGGGTAGATTCGCTCATACTTTGAGAGTGCCTTGGCACTTGGGATAGGTGGAGCAGCCCCAAAATTGTCTTCCGGTGTTGGCTCCGCGCTTCGAGGTGCGGAGTAACATTGGCTGGCCGCAACTCGGACAGCAGGCGGAGCCTGCGCCCACTGCGGCTGTCGGCGGCACCTCACCCCGACCCTCTCCCCGGAGCGGCGAGGGAGAAGCTGGCGCGGCGGTGAAGTTGGGGTTGGACTGGACGGAGTGGACAAGGGCGAGGAGCTGATGTCCAGCCCCGCCCCAGGCCCGGGCGGAAGGGGGAACCAGCAAAGCAGCGGCGGCTAAAATCAAGGCAAAGGATTTCCACATATTGGGTGACGATTTGAACACCTCGCGGCGGTTGATGCCAGAAAAACCCGACTGTAAGATGCTCTTTAAGAGTTAAAAGGAAAGCGGGGTGACGCCGCCTCTGTTCGCGTGCTGGCAATGGCAGCGGCGAATAGCATCATACCATGGGTGATAAACATTAAAGGCGGGCTGGCGAAGGAAGGTTTCCTTCCGGTAAAAGGTTGTTGTCCGTATCAAAAACAAACAACACAAAAACCGAAAGGAAACACAAATGACGAAGCAACTAATGGCAGGAATAGATTTGCATGGCAATAATCTTTTGATCGGCCTGGTTGATCAGGATGGCCAGCGACTTAAACATCAGAAGCTGGCCTGCGACCTGAAGTTGGTGGACGCGTTTCTCACGCCGTACAAGCCGCAGCTAAAAAGTCTCGCCGTGGAATCGACTTACAACTGGTATTGGCTGGTGGATGGCCTGCGGGCACTGGGTTATCCGGTGGTGCTGGCCAATCCGGCGGCGATTGAACAGTACAACGGCCTCAAGCACGCCGATGACCAGAGTGACGCGTACTTTCTGGCGGAACTGCAGCGGTTGAACATTCTGCCGACCGGTTACATCTACGACGCGCATTTGCGGCCGGTGCGGGATTTATTGCGCCGGCGCCTGAGTCTGGTTCACCAGCGGACGGCGCTGATGCTCAGTTTTAAAAGTCTGTACACGCGCACGACCGGCCAGGCCCTGAGCCTGAGCCGCCTCAAGGGCCTGGCGGCGGCGGAGGCCAGGACGCTGTACGCACATCCCGCCAACGGTCTCATTGCCACGCTGCAAAAGGAGCATATCGCCAAGCTGGACGAAAGCATTGCGCTGATCGAACAGACCGTCCTGGCCAGCGCGCGGGAACTGCCGAGCTATGCGCCGCTCCAGACGCTGCCGGGCATTGGGCGGATTTTGGGCATGACCATCACGATGGAAATCGGTGAAATTGGGCGGTTCAAAAGTGCGGGGGATTTGGCCAGTTATTGCCGGACCGTGAATTCCCAACGGTTGAGCAACGGTAAACAGAAAGGTGCCAACAACCGCAAATGCGGCAACAAATACCTGGCCTGGGCCTTTGTGGAGGCGGCGAACTTTGCCAAGCGTTATGATGAGCCCTGCCGGCAATGGTTTGACCGCAAGGCGGCCAAAACCAGCCCGGTGCTGGCCACCAAGGCGCTGGCGTGCAAGCTGGCCAAGGCGGCCTGGCATGTGATCAGCGAGGGCGGCGCCTATGAGCCCCGGCGGATGTTCCCGGAACTGGCGTCCAGGCCGCACCCCTGAATTTGGGAGAGTCGTCGCCAGCCATTTGAAGGGGTTGGCTGAACCTGCTTGACTGATTGGAGGCGGCGGCTCTCCCTGTAAACATTGGCGTGCTGAACGAACGCTTTGCGGGTGATTCGACCGTGCCGTGAGTCCTTAACGGGTTGGAGGCCGCGTCCCCACGCGACCAGCCACAGTTTTTGTAAACTGAATGAACACGGCCCGGCACTGAATATTTTCTGGCCGCCAAAATTTTGGCGGTGGGCGCACGGGCGCGGCTTGACATGCGGGAACGGCGGGCATAAGAGAAAGTTGCCCAAGAAACCGAGCCGGAGGGAACCAGGCCAGGGCAACCGGCTGGTTCCTTTCGGTTCGAAAAGGGAACCAGCCGCGCCGCCGCGCTAGAACCAGATGGGTGACTGAACGGATCGCCTCGCAGCGGATCCGGAATCAGACGACGAA
>CAISVF010000442.1 GCA_903888765.1 uncultured Verrucomicrobia subdivision 3 bacterium
CGGGGATTTTCTGGTTCGCAATCTGATCAGTGGCGACCCGAATTCCGGCGTGCTAGCCGTCGGGGCGCTGCCGCGCATGGGCCAAACTATTCAGTTTCAGCGCCGCGATGCCGCCACGGCGGACGAGGATATGAACGAATTGCTGGCGCGCGCCCGGCAGGATTTGGCCGGGGCCACCATTTACGGCGGCTGCCTGTTTTGTTGCAATGGCCGGGGAAAAAACCTGTTTGGCAAGCCGAGCCACGATGCCGCATTGGTGCAAAAGCATTTCAATCTGCCCGCTCTCTCCGGCTTTTTTTGCAACGGCGAAATCGGCCCGGTCGGTGAAAAGAATTTTGTGCACGGATTCACCGCCGCCCTTGCCCTGTTCGTCCGGACCGGCCCCTGAGAGCCCATTTGAAAATTGAGTGGGCGGCGGCGACAGATTTTGGCTTGGGGCGAGGCACAGTATCCGCGCAGCGGGCTGTGACGCGCGCAACCAAGAAGCCCCCCAGCTAAAGGCCTCGCGCTGGCCGCCGGGTCATAGACTTTGGACTTTCTAATTAAGGTGAGCAACGCTAGCCTCTGGGCATGGCTTCCGGTGAAATTGATGTAAAATATGTCGCGCATCTTGCGCGGTTGGCGCTAACGGCGGACGAGGAAAAAAAACTTGGCGCGCAACTCGGCCAGATTCTTGGATACATTGAAAAATTGCGCGAACTGGATGTGTCCCACGTCGAAGCGACCGCCCACGCCGTGCCCATGACCAACGTCACCCGCGCAGACGAAATTCGCCCGTCTCTCCCGCACGAGGAAGCCCTCCGCAACGCGCCTAAAAAAGGCGGCGGCCTGTTTGTCGTTCCCAAGATTGTTGAATAACTTGCCACCTTCACCATGAAATTAATTTTGCCGGTCAGTTTGCTGGCCCTTGTCTGGGGCACAACCAGCGGCTGCATTTCCACCGATCGGACGTATTATCGCGACGCCGAGCGCATCAAGGTTTCCTTCGAGAATGACGCCGCCGGCCGGATGTTTTACGAGGCGCTGAGTAAACCAGCCGGAGCCAACCGCCGCAGCGAGAGCAAGACGCAAATTTCCATACCCATCATCTTGGATCACAAGGAGCGGACCGTGGATGGAGACAACATCCTTTTCAACGATGCTGTCCGTCGTTGTGATAGCAATGGCGATGGCAAAATCACCGAGTTGGAGGCCCGCATCTATTCTGAAACCGTTGCCAAATAAATCGCCCTCGCCACATGTTAAAGCTAAATCAACTGACGATTTCCGAACTCACCGACAAACTAGCCCGACGTGAAGTTTCTGCCTGCGAGGCCACCCAGGCCTGTCTGGATCAGATCGCCCGGGTGGATGGCCAGATTCACGCCTTCCTGAGCTACAACGCCGCCGATGCCCTCGCTCAGGCCGGGGCAGCCGACCAGTTGATTGCCAGCGGGGTAAACCAGCCGCTTTTAGGGGTCCCCATTGCCATCAAAGACGTGCTGGCGGTCAAAGATCAGCCGCTGAACTGCGCGTCAAAAATCCTGGGCAATTACCATTCTCCCTACGATGCTACGGTGATTGCAAAGCTCAAGGCAGCCGGGGCGGTCATTTTTGGCCGCCTGAATATGGATGAATTCGCCATGGGCAGCTCCACCGAAAACTCGGCCTTTTTCACCACCCGCAATCCTTGGGATATCAGCCGCATTCCCGGCGGTTCTTCGGGCGGTTCGGCGGCCGCTGTCGCCGCCCACGAGTGCATCGCTTCCCTTGGCTCTGATACGGGTGGTTCTATCCGCCAGCCTGCCGCGCTGTGCGGCTGCGTGGGTTTAAAGCCGACTTACGGCCGGATTTCCCGCTACGGTCTAGTGGCCTTTGCCAGTTCGTTGGATCAAATCGGCCCATTCACGAAAGACGTGCGCGATGCCGCGACGCTGCTGGGCGTGATGAGCGGCCACGATTTACGCGATTCCACCAGCGTGCCCCAGCCCGTGCCCGATTACACGGCCGCCCTGACTGGCGATATCCGCGGAATGAAGCTCGGC
>CAISVF010000443.1 GCA_903888765.1 uncultured Verrucomicrobia subdivision 3 bacterium
ATCCGTAAATTCAATGTGCGCGGTCCACCCGACATCTCCTCCTGGGCCAGTCGCGACAAAAACAACCTCGCCGTGCTCTTGTGGCATTATCACGATGACGATATCCCCAGGCCGGCCGCCGAGGTGGCGTTGACGCTGGCCGGTATGTCCGCTGCCAGCGGCGGTGCGACAGTGACGCGTTACCTCATTGATTCCGAGCATAGCAATGCTTATGAGGCGTGGAAGCGCATGGGATCGCCGCTGCCGCTGTCGGCACCGGGATTTGCGGCATTGGAAAACGCGGGCAAACTCGCAACCCTGGGGCAGCCCGAAAAACTGCCCGTGGCCAACGGCGAATTGAAACTTAAGTTCCTCCTGGCGCGTCAGGCAGTGATGTTGCTGATCATGCAAGTCAACGAACCCGGGCAATAAAATTATGACGAAACTAATCTTCAGGCACACCTGCGCCACCCTGATCCTGACCGCCGCGCTGGCGAACCATGCTCGTTGCCGTCCGGCCTTGCCCGATATCCCTTCCGGAACTTTTCCGGTGACGCGCTATGGTGCTGTGGGCGATGGCGTAACCACGAACACGACGGCTATACAAGCCGCCATCCAGGCCGCCAGCGCAGCCGGCGGCGGGGTGGTGGAAATTCCGCACGGCGTCTTTCTGTGCGGACCATTGCAAATGAGCAGCGCCATCAACTTGCACTTGCAAACCGGCGCGCTGCTGCGGATGCTGCCGCTGGATAAATATCCGGGCGGTATCGTGGCCCCGGAGAGCTTCCTCACTGGTGAGCAACTCCACGATGTCGCCATCAGCGGCGGCGGTGCCATCGACGGGCAGGGCGCGGCCTGGTGGCCATACGCCAAAACCAAGAAAGAAGCGAAGCGTCCGCGCATGATTGCCCTTTCCTCGTGCAACCGGCTGCTGATTGAAGGTATCACCTTGTCCAACTCCCCCATGTTCCACATTGCGCTGGGCGGCAAATGTGCGGACGTGACCGTGCGCGGAGTGACCATTCGCGCGCCCGCCTCCACCGATCCGGTTTGCCCAAGCCACAATACGGATGCCTGCGACGTAAAAGGAAATAATATTTTAATTGAGAACTGCGATGTGAGCGTGGGAGATGATAATTTTACCTGCGGCGGAAACACCGCCAACGTGCTCATCACCAACTGCACCTACGGTTATGGCCACGGCGTCAGCATCGGCAGCTACACGCAGGGCGGCGTCTCCAACATCACCGTGGTCAACTGCACCTTTCATGATACCGAGGCGGGCATCCGCATCAAAACCGACCGCGACCGTGGCGGATTCGTTCACCACATGAGTTATCTGGACCTACACATGACCAACGTCGGGTGCCCGATTCTGGTCTATGCCTCCTATATGGCGAAGGAAAGCCAGTTCCGCAACCACCAAAAACTCACGCCGGAGCTGGCCGCCAGTTATCCTCCCGCGCCGGTTGGCGGACGCACGCCGATCTATCGCGACTTTGTTTTCAGCAATCTCACGGCCACCGTGGCCAGCGGTCGCCGGGCTGGCTTGATCTGGGGTTTGCCGGAAATGAACGTGACCAACGTGTTGCTGCAAAACGTGCATATCACCGCCGACCTGCCATTCGGCATCTTTAACGCGCAAGGCGTCCGGTTGGTAAATAGTCAAATTATCACCCCCGGAGGGGTGAACAAACTCGCCGTCGCCAATGCCGGCGTGACCACGCTAACTCTGGAGCATGGAGAGTAATGCGGTAACAAAGCGGACCGGAATTTCTTTTGTGAGGCGAGGTTTTCTCGCACTGCCAACGCGTGCGGCACATGGCAAATTTCCTCTGAGGGTATACTAGTTTGAGGGCGGACTTTTCCAACCCGCCGGCGATGCGCACACGAAAAGTCCATGGCGTGTTTTTACGCGCTCCGAAAATTACCTTTGCAGAATTGTGTCATGGGGCCGAGTTAAAAAGCATTATAGTTATTATAAAAATAAGAAATAAAACATCCTGCGGTATTAATGGCTGCACGTTTTCGCTTTGAAGGGACTTGCTGGATGGTTTAGCTTTTCCCAGCCGTTAGCGGATATTGTTACCGGACTACCGAGCGACAAAATTTGCTGCCTTTTTCAATCGCTACAAAATGAACACCCTCTTTCTCTCTCCGGCTTTCTCTCAGTTCTTCCATCAGACTGGTTGACTACGAATATGCTCTATAAAAGGTAGTGTTTGTTCCGGTAAATGGCGGTTTTTTGTCACAATTTGTCATAAAATGTCATATTTTGTCCTGCCAAATTTTTGCGCGCCAAGTAAATATAACCTTTTATGGGTGCTAAATTATAGATCATGTCGTGACGATAGACCGGTGCTACAGGGCTAAAGTGCGACGAATGTTTACCGATTTTTACCGATTTTTACCGCTACCGCAAAACTATGCCACCCTCGGATCTCTTTTTGGCGCTGCGGAACTGCCGTGAGGCGGCTTGACGTTGTCAAAGAACAAGTTTGAGCTGATCTCACTAAGATCCGCTTTGACGACAGATTCAGCCTCAAATAATGACGCCCAAAATGTAGCACACAAACGGCCGGCGGAACAGAACATTTTGGATGATTTTTGCGCGGATAGAAAGCACAGCAGTGTAGATGGTTGGCGACTGGCGAATAGTTTGGCTGTGTGCAGCGGGCGTTTGGCAGGCGACCAGTCTTGGCAGACGGCCACCGCCCTGCCTTGGGGGAAGGGAAGGTGTTTCCGCATATTTTGTCGAGTGGCACGAGAGGAGGCAGCGATGGGGTGCGGCGTGTTTCTGTTATCCAAAATTCCGGAGTTGAAACCGCGAAATAGGCGAAATACGCTAAAGTGCCGCAGCTTTG